>NZ_JADOVC010000017.1:0-88522 GCF_015751645.1 Flavobacterium sp. CG_9.1 | reverse complement strand
TATTTAAATATGGATTAGACTTCTTGTCAAAATTTCTTTTGACTGGATTTAACAATCTAAATTACAGCTTATTTAGTTTTTTGTCATGTACTTAAGGAGAAAGTATAGCATGTAAGAGATTGTGTATAATGCGGTCATTCACCTTTTCAATAGGAACAATACCGTCTAAGTAGTCTGTTTTAATACCTTCCTCAAGTGAATTTAACCAGAGCATATTTAAAAGCAATTCCTGATCCAGATTAAAATGAAAAATTTTTTGAAATTTATAGAGAGCTTCAAACAAATAATACTTGTCATTATAATGATTATTATGCTCATTATTCTCTATCGAAAGGTGATTTAAATAATATTCTTTAGCTATAGAAGTATTGTCATCACACCACTTATTGATAAATTGTTTTTGGCTCTCGGAGATTACAATTTTGTTGCTTTTTTCGCTTTTAGGCAGACTGTTTAAAATATCGTATACAATATCAAGGTTTGAATTCAATACTTCATTATACACATCGGCTTTATTAAGTTTTTCACTTTCCATATAATTATTTCTTAGAATTTCATACAAAAGCTGTTTTGCATTCTCTGTAACATTTCTTTGCAGTTCAAAATCATTGTAGTACCTGTGGTAAAATTTATCAATGTCTTCAAGGCATAAATCTTCTTTACACAGATACTGATATAGCTTTAAAATTTGAATTGTTATTTCGTTTTTGTCAAATAAAACATCAAAATTCTTTTGCTCTTTGGTACTGTAAAATTCATTTCTATCTTTAATCTCATCGTCACTTAATTTGTCTTTAAAGTTGTAATGGGTCTGAGATTCTATGTAATTCTCAAATTCTTTACTTAAATTAAAATCTCTGTGACTTAGCACATTTCTAAATTGATGTAGGAATTCTTGATTTAGAATTCCGTCATTGTATTTTTTAAGAATTTTCTCAAAATCGCCGGCATCGATAATGTCAGCTAAAAAATGTCTGCAGTCAGGGTTTCCGCTGCTCGATTCAATTATAATATCAAACAACTGCTTTTCAATACCACAAGACCTAATAACTTCCAATAATAGTTCGTCATTGTAATAATTCGCTTTATCTTTTAAAACAGCATTTGAAATTATTACAATTAAATTAGGGAAGAATTCCTTTTTAGAGGCAAAAAACTCTTTTATATACGCTAAAAACTCTTTTATTAAACTTTCCCTAAATTGATAGTTTTTTTGCCTTTCAATTGAAAATTCATAAATTTTAAGTAAAACGGTTCCGTCACTAATCTTTGTAAATAAACTGAAAATATTATCTTTAGTTGATGTCAGAGAAGTATATTTTGGAATTGAATTCCATTTCTTATTTCCAATGGATTTATCTAATATTTCCAAAAAATAATCTATGTTATCAATAATTGATTTATTGGGAACACAATTTATAAGGGCTCTAGTTATTTCTCTTTCATCCCTTTTTTTAAGCAGCTCAATGATTTGATTGAAAAAAAATACATCTTCATTTACCCCGGCACTTTTAGTAAGCATTATGGCATCTTGGACAAGATAGGCATAATGCTCATCTGCAATATTAGTCTCATTAATAATGTCAATGGTTAATGCTTTTATGGGCTCTGAGAATAATGCCGGAATGTTCATATCGGACAGGACTTTTATAGCAGACATTCTGGCTCTTCTGTGAATGTGAACATCCCTTACTTTAGAAATCAGGTACTTTATATTAGAATCGCACTCGCTGAAGGAGGCTATGTTCTTTGAGTCATTGATCCAAAGGTTATCCTCTATGCAGTTCTTAGTAAAGAGCTTCTTCAAAACTTTAGACTTTATTACATCAGTTATTCTATCGGAATCAGCATTGAACAGTAATTCAAAATCATTTCCCACCAGCCAGTCTACTAAAGAATTGTATGAGGCTTCATCTTCGATAAGATTCAGTAAAAAGGTAATTACATTATGCCAGGTAGGATGGATTTTGTTCGTGTCATTATCAATTTGTATTAATTTTATTATCTCTTCAAAACTTAATTCAGATAAAATTGTGGCAACAAAATACTCCTGGATATTTTTAAGGACAAAGCTCCAGTTATCGGCTATATTTTCCTCTAAGAACGGGTTTTTAGCAAGGCTTGCTTCATCCACTTGCGCTACCTTTTTGATTTCAGGAGCCGTTAAAAATGGTTTTTGCATGGCCTCTAATGAAAAAGCAATCTTTTTAGTATAGCTGATAATTCTGTCCTTGTCAAAAGCTGCATCGTTTCTAAATTTATTCTCTTTGTCGTTATTGAGTCTTGAATCAATAAATCCTTGAATTAATAAAGCTTTATTGGTCAAAATTACATTGTGGTTTTTATAATAATTCCCGATAAGGTCAAGGTAAAACGGGTTTTCTAAATTTTCTTTGTTTTTATAAACATCAAAGGTGCTGTCATCCTCTACATTGAGGTTGTATTTGTTTTCAAGAAAGTTTAAACCATCGGAGACATTTACTTCATTTAGGAAGTAAACCCCAAGATTACTTATGTTTTTTATGTATTTTTTGTAAATATTAGTTCGGCAGCTAATGATTAGTCTGATTGTTGCATCATCAAATAAGGTTGTATGATCAGTAATAAAGTTTCTGAGTTTATTGCTGAAATCTATAATATTTTCAATTTCGTCAATACCGTCAAAAATGATGACTTGCCTTGGAATTAATATAAAGTTTTCAGGCAGAAAATCTTCAATTCTGGACATTGAAGTGAAATTCTTTAAGGACTTAAAAATAGGTATAATATTTAATGCATCTCTGGTGTTCCATAACTCAATAGCCACTTGTTTCAGTTCTGAGGTTTTTCCAAAACCTGGATTTCCTAGTAGGATAAGCCCTGATTTATTTTGATATATCTCTGAGAGTAATGTTTTTTGATTTGAAATCGGATGGTAATTTTCATATTCCCTTTTTTGGCTGTTTCTTATACTTCTTTTGATGTGAAATTGATTGGCCTCAATATTGTCTATGTACTTTTCTTTATCAGAGTCATCGATAACTATTTTTTGCAAATTCTTGTTTGAGAAAATAAACTTGTCAAATTGATTTAGGATTTCTTCTCTTTCATTTTCAGTTAAAACAGGTGCTTCACTTTGATATGCTTTTTGGTAGATTTCAGGATAGAGGGAAAAATACTTTTCAACGTCAGTTTCCGGGCTTAAAAACGCTATCTTAAAATGGGTATTGTCAAGACTTTCTAAAAAAGGTCTGTTTCTCGTTTCTTCAAAAATATTGCTGAAATTTCTTTTTGGTGATATAAAAAGTACCAAATCTACCTTTTGATGGGTTGAGGCAATTTGAGGCAGTTTAATCATAGCATCGGTGTAATTCAACTCTGATGTATAGTCTTTGCACTCACTATAAATTGACCTGCTGAAATATTTCTGATCAACGATCTCAACTAAGTTGTCGTATCCATCTTGTGAACCTGATAATTGAATTCTTTTGCGGACAACAGCAAACTTTAGTTCCTTAAAAATCATTTCAAGAAATTCAAGAGCTAAGATCTCTAAATCACCTCCTTTTTTTGTCATAAGGGCAAATATTAAATGAAATACAAATGTAGTTTATGCAATGCTAAAATTGTAATAAGTTTTTTTGTGATTTAATACTTCTAATTACATAGTTATTAAATGTTTTTCAAATCAAGCTTACATCAAAGATTTTCGTTCCACAGTCTTGTTAAGTGTTTTTTATTTCTTTTTGAAGTTATAAAGTTAGCAATGACCAAGTATTGTGAAGCTTTTTCTCTATGTAGCAATTATTGTTCAATTTTCAAATTTTTTTCCTTGACGGATCGTGTCTTGCCCTGAAATTTCTTGTCGTTTTAGGTTATATAAAAACTATAACTAATTTTTTTTAGTACCTTTAACCTTCAAAAGATTCGGCTAAAAGCTTTAAATCTTCTAATAAAAGGTTCGAATTTTGTACCATAAGGTTCACTTTAAACCGATACTTTTACTAGTATCGGTTTTTTTGTTTTTATAGTTCCTTAAACTCCTTTATTTATGGTATTTTTATAAAAAATAGACCGTATGCTTTCTTACTTCAAACTTCTCCTGCCTTTTTGTATTTTCTTTTGTTTCACTTCTTGTAAGTCTCAAGCCATTTTATCTGATAAACTAGAATTAAATAGTTCAGCAACTAATGACACCACATTTGTAAATTTGAAAGAGTACACTAGTGATTTTGTTTATGACATGAAGTACGCAACAGAAGATAATTTTCTAAAGACAAAAGTGTACGATTGTGCGGAATGTTTTTTAAGGTTAAAAACGGTAAAGGCACTTATTGAAGCCAATAAAAAATTCATAGAAAAAGGATATAAAATCAAAATTTTTGATTGTTACCGCCCTTTGGATATTCAAAAGAAAATGTGGACTATAGTTTCGAATCCAAAATATGTGGCAAATCCTGCAAAGGGTTCTATTCATAATAGAGGAGGAGCGGTAGATATTACTTTGGTAGATAGTAGCGGAACTGAGCTCGATATGGGTACCACATTCGATTTTTTTGGAATCGAAGCCAGTCATAACTATCCGAAAGTTTCAGAAGTAGTAAAACAAAATAGAATACTATTAAAAACCCTTATGACGAATAGTGGATTCAATTCTTTTGATTCCGAATGGTGGCATTACAATTTGAAGTCAGGTTTGAATGATAAAGTATCTAATGCTAAATGGGATTGCAAATAGAATCTTATTCTATACATTGTAGGTAATTAATGAAGTAGGTTTCCGGATTGTACACTTCATTTGTCAATTCTGATATAAACTCTTTTTTGAAGATGTAGTCTTCTGTGTCGGTCAAATATTTAATACGCATCATGGTAACGGGAGCTTTTTTTAATTCTTCAAAGCTTCCTTTCATAAACATGAAAACGCCAGAATTAATTCTGTTATCAAAACCTTTATCATCGCGCAATAGCGTTCCGCAATTTTCTTGATCCACATGCATTAATGTAATTATTTTTCCATTATTTAATTGTAAAAATAATTTAGAATTTTTATCAAAGCAATTTGCTTTCATAAAATCTTTGCTTTTTTGTAGCAGTTGTATGCTCAATGTTGGCATGCCATCTGTTAACGCAAGCGAACAAAAAATATAACTAGAATTTCCAGCAAATTTTTTCTCGCTAATCATGTATTCCTTGGTTGATTTGTATGTTCCAATGGAATCAATGACATTAGCGCTGTAATCACAAGGTTTTTGGGCAAATAGACTGCAGCTGAAAAGAAATAAGGCTAGAAGGAGCAAGTGTTTCATTTTATATTATTTTGGTGCAAATTAAAACTATTTTATGGTTATTCGAATCAGTTGTGAAAAAACAGTAATTCTTTCCTCCATCTTTGATTTTCCATTTTTTCCGAATACTTTCTACGCTATCCGGGAAATTACGGATTGTGATATTCGCTTGACTCTTTTCTAAATAATTTTTCATTTCCGTTTTGTTGTACGGCACTGTTTTCTCAATTACGAAAACACGCCCTGGAAAGGATACTAAGTTGTTTGAAGTATATAAATGCGAATGTTTGTGTAATTTGTTTACGTTGTAAAACAAGCTAACTTCATCAAATCCACCTGATTTCATGATAGCGCTATTGGGTTCGTATAGATACTTTTGAGGCAAACTAAAGTTTATGAATTTGGATTCTTCGTTCAAAATAAAATCAAATTTTTCTGTTTTATCCTTTAAAATATTTATGGTTTTAATACTAATATTGTTAGAATATCCTTTGTGTAATTCCCATAATAATTCTTTTACCTCATTTTCAATGGCAACAATATGAATTGTTTTTACATGTTGCAATTCAGATAATCCAGCTGAAATATCAAGAAGAGGTGCTGTTTTTATTAAAATCGCATTCGAATTTGTAAAATAAAAAGCTAGATTTTCTGGAACATTGGGCAAACAATCTTTGAGCATGAATACTTTTCCTTTTGAATCATTTCTCCTAGACGGATCAATATAAATCCAATCCCAGGTAGTTTTTAAAGCTTTTAAAGTGTCCATACTATCTGCGGAATGGCAAGTGATGTTGGGAATATTTAATTGTTTAAAATTATGTTGAACGATAGTTGATAATACTGGATTAATTTCGCAATGGGATACTTTTTCTATCTTTTTCGCAAAATAATAATCGTCTACTCCAAAACCTCCAGTTAAATCAATTAGAGATTTTCCTGATACAATTGAGGCTTTATAGGAAGCGGTTGTTTCAGATGATGTTTGTTCTATCGAAATTTTACTTGGATAAATTATATTTTTGGTTGCAAACCAAGTCGGTAGTTTGTTTTTTGCTTTTGTCTTTGCTTCTATTTGGCTCAAAACAGCAATCCAATTGGACTCTGGAAATGGATTTTTTTGAAGTGCTAACTTTGATATGTTTACACCAATAGTGTCATCTATAAAAGCTTGTATTGCTGGATTTAATAGCGCTGTGTCCACAATTAAATATCTTTAGTCAACAACATGATTATTTTGTTTTCAGGGAAGAATTCTTTACCAATGACCTTGATTATTGTATAAAGAGGAACTGCTACCACCATTCCAAGAATTCCAAAAAGGAAACCTGCAATAAGAATTACTAGGAAAATTTCCAAAGGGTGTGAGCTTACACTTTTAGAAAAAATGATGGGCTGAGAAAAGTTGTTGTCAATTATTTGAACAATCCAAAAACCGATTAAAACGTATATTGTTGTTGGTAAAATTTCAGATTGAAAATCACTTCCCAAATTACTTAGCATCGTCAAGATTGCTGCTAACAATGAAGCGATTAATGGTCCGATATAGGGGATGATGTTCAATACAGCACATAGAAAAGCAATAACAACCGCATTAGGTACTCCAAAAATAAACAGGACAATCATATATAAAATAAATACGATGAACAATTGAAGCAATAAGCCAATAAAATAACGCGACAACAAGTGATTTATTTTATCTAAAGAATGTAAGATTTGATCCTCATGGCTATTTGGAATTAATTTTTTGGCACCAACAATAAACATCAACCGGTCTTTTAAAAAGAAGAAGGTTATGAATAGAATCGATCCTAAAGCTACGCCCAAGCTACTAATGGTGTTTAAGATCGTGTTTAAAAAATTAGGGATAAAGTTAAAGTTAACTTTTGAGGTTACATTAGCCTCCTTCAAAAGTTGTGCAGAATCAATTTGATGGCTGTCTAGGAAAACACTTATTTGCTCCATCAGTTGGACAATATCTTTTTCAATTTCTACCGTATTTAGTAAAGAAAGATTTTGTCCCTGCGATAAAACGAGCGGAACAAACATCATTATAAACCCGAAGATAATTAATATAAAAATGAACAAAACTAGTATTGTAGCAAAGATATGGTTGAATTTTAGCCGTCTTTTAAAAAAGTCTAAAATGGGATTTCCAATCAACGTCATTATAAACGATATTACCAGATATATTAAGACCGATTGAATTTGGTAAAAAAATAATAAAATTAAACCGCAGAAAGCTAAAGTCAATAGCGCTCTCAAAATACCGTTAGAAATCGTTTTTGATGTAATCATCTTTTATTTTTAGTTGGTAAATATAAAAAAAAACTCGCTAACAAGTAGCGAGTTTTGAATTCTTAAAAAACTAAAAAACTACAATCTGAAACTTGCTCTTGATCCACCAGAAACAAAAACGGCAGCCATTCTTGATTTTTGTCCATTAGAGAACATATACATTCCTCTATCGTCAGTATAATCCATGTAGTTCATTGTCATTTCTACTGGATTACCAGAACAAGTACTGTAGCTTGGATAAGCTGGAACTCCAGAGTTTGCTGCGTTGTGAGTAGGTGTATCAGAAACTAAATCACTACCACAAGTTGCATCACCCCAAATATGACGTAAGTTCATCCAGTGTCCAACCTCATGAGTTGCTGTTCTTCCTAAGTTGAAAGGGTAAACGGCTGTGCCAGTATTTCCTAAATATTTTGAATCAATTACAACACCATCAGTAGAAGATGATCCACCAGGAAATTGAGCATAACCTAAGATTCCACCACCAATAGTACAAGCCCAAAGGTTCATCCTAGTAGTTGGAGTAGTTGGAGCAATTCCGCCTTGAGAAGCAATTTTCATAGCGTCGTTAGTGCCCCAAGAAGTTTTTGTAGTAGCTTTTCTATAAACAGCTTCTAGTACAAAAGAGATTCCTACGTTCGCTTTTACACCTGAAAATAAAGAAGGAACTTGATTAAAATCCGAATTTGCTGCGTTAAAATCTTGATTTAAAACATCAATCTGGGATTGAATTTGTGCTAAGGAAATATTTTCAGCAGTAGTTCTGTAAAGAACATTCACTACAACTGGAATTTGAATTTTTCCATTTACTAAACGACCTGTCAACATTGCTTTTTGTGTGAATGCTTCAATTTCATTCATTCTTAACGCTAAAGATGGATCCGCCTTCATTTGTGCTGCTAGGACTTCTTGAGATGCGCAACCACGTTTTGCAATAGCATCTGCTGATGGAGCAATTTCTGTTGTGTCATTTTGACAAGAGAAAAGCATCAATAATGCTACAGCAGATAAGAGAATTTTTTTCATAATAAATTTGATATAAATTAATAGATTTGGTTAATTATTTAAAAGTAAATTTAGAAAATTTGTTACAATTGTAACTTTGGGATGCTAATTGTAAATACAACAGCTCAGCAAATAAATAACTGCTGAACGGCTACTGAATTAAGATTTACATAATTTGAGATGCTTTATAATTAGGTAAAAACGAAAGGAAATTATTTATCAATAAAAAGAGGTGACTATTGCTGCCACCTCTTTTTGTAATGTATGAAAGAAAATTATATTCCGAAACCAGCTCTTGCGCCACCTGAAACAAAAATTGCAGCCATCCTTGATTTTTGACCGTTAGTAAACATATACATCCCTCTATCGTCAGTGTAATCCATATAGTTCATTGTCATCTCTACTGGAGTACCTGTACAAGTACTGTAGTGAGGGTAAGCCGGAACACCATAGTTAGCGGTATCGTGTGTTGGAGTGTCAGAAACTAAATCGCTTCCGCAGTTTGCATCACCCCAAATGTGACGTAAATTCATCCAGTGACCCACCTCGTGCGTAGCTGTTCTTCCTAAGTTATAAACCCCAGAAACTGTACCAGTACGGCCAAATGCATTATTATCCATAACTACTCCATCTGTTGCAGATGATCCTCCAGGAAATTGAGCATAACCAAGAATACCACCTCCCAAATTACAAGACCACATGTTTAATACTGTAGTAGGTGTAGTAGGTGCAATTCCTTTGCTAGCGCTTTTCATCGCATCATTTGTTGAGAAAGAAGTTGTTCTTGTTGATTTTCTTACGACGTTTTGTAGTACAAATGTAATTCCAACATTGGCAGCAACACCAGAGAATAAGGCTGGAGTAGCGCTAAAATCAGAATTTGTAGCATTAAAATCTTCGTTTAAAACGTCTATTTGAGATTGAATTTGAGCTAAAGATATATTTTCTGCGGCTGTTCTGTACAACACGTTTACTACAACTGGAATTTCTACATTACCGTTTACTAAACGTCCAGATAGCATTGCTTTTTCAGTAAAAGCTTCGATTTTGCTCATTCTTAAAGCTAAGGTTGGATCTGCTTTCATTTGTGCTGCAAGAACTTCTTGTGATGCACAACCACGTTTTGCTACAGCGCTGGTTTCTGGAGCTGTTTCTGTAGTGTCGTTTTGACAAGAGAAAAGCATTACTAATGCTGCTGCAGATAAAAGAATTTTTTTCATACTAAATTTGTTATAAATTAATAGATTTGGTTAATTATTTCACAATTCTATAACAATTATTTCACAAAAAAAATTAATGGTTGTTTTATTTTAAAAATAATTTCTAATCCTTTCATTTTACGGGTTTCCGTAATATTTAATATTTTTGTTTCAAAGTATTTTCTGATAGTTCATTTTCATTTTAATGTAAACAAACTTCTGTTTTTTAGTTTTTTATGGAAGTAATTATACTTTTTTTTGTGAAATTATTTTAAAAAATACTAATTTTCACAACAGATAAAAACAGGAATGTTTAGTTAATTCAGCATTTTGTTAGACAAGTTTAGTCGTAGGGCTTGCATATGATGGGATTTTGGTACTTGATTTGTCTACTAATTCTTTGATTTTAAGTACAGCAAAAGATATTTTATTCTTAAATTAATGTTAAAATAAAAGCCTTAAAAGTTAATCTAAATGGGAGGGGAGTTTTACTTTTAAAAGCAGAAAAGCAAGCGCTGCAATCGAAATGAAGAATAGGGTAGCGAATAAAAAAAACGGCTAATTAGTAAAGAGATAATTAATAATATTGGCACCCATTTTTAAAGCTTTTTCACGAATATCTTTTGGATCATTATTTACTTCAGGATCTTCCCAGCCATCTCCTAAGTCACATTCATAAGTGTAAAGTAAAACGAGTTTTTCTTTGATAAAAATACCAAAAGCCTGTGGTCGTTTGCCATCGTGCTCATGTATTTTTGGCAATCCATTTGGAAATGAATAGGGTTTCTGAAAAATTACATGATTAGCAGGAATTTCTACTAAGTTGTTGTTTGGGAATATTTTTTTTATCTCTTTTTTAATATATTGATCCATTCCGTAATTATCATCAATATGTAGAAATCCACCCGCTAGCAAATAATTTTTTAGGTTACTTGTATCTGCATCGCTAAAAACAACATTTCCATGACCCGTCATGTGAACATAAGGATACGAAAATAAATCAGGGCTGCTAGGTTCGACAGTGGCCGGCTTTAATTTTATGCGGGTGTTAATATTGGTATTACAATATTTTATCAAGTTGGGGAGTGATGATGGGTTGGCGTACCAATCACCACCACCACTGTATTTCACTAAAGCAATTTCTTGTGAAAAAGCGGGTATGGACAAGAGTACCAAAAGATAAAATATTTTTTTCATGTAGTATATCCGTTATTCTTCGTTGATAAAGACTACGCTATGACAGGCAACGATGGCCGCCGTTTCTGTTCGTAATCTTGTATTGCCTAATGAAACAGGAATAAAGTCATTATTAAGCGCCATTGCGATTTCTTTTTCTGAAAAATCGCCTTCAGGACCTATTAGCATAGTTAGCTCTTGATTGGGTTTTAAAACTGATTTTAGAGTTCTTTTATCTGTTTCCTCGCAGTGAGCAATCATTTTTAAACCTTCTTGTTTAAGATTAATAAATTCCTTGAAAGTCACGGCATTATTTAATTTTGGAAGGTACACTTCATTGGATTGCTTCATTGCTGCCAAAAGGATTTTATCAAATCTTTCAATATTGATAACTTTTCGTTCGGAATGATCACAAATGATAGGGGTAATTTCATGTATACCAATTTCAGTGGCTTTTTCTAAAAACCATTCAAATCGATCATTCATTTTAGTGGGAGCAACCGCTAAATGCAATCTAAATTTTGATGGAGGTGCTTTTTCAAATGAAATAATTTTAACCGTGCATTTACTGTCTGAGGCTAAGGTGATTTCAGTTGTAAATAAAAAACCTAAACCATTGGTAACATGCAGTATGTCAGTATCTTTTTTGCGCAGTACTTTGATGATGTGTTTGCTTTCTTCTTTATCAAAAGAAAAAATTTCAGTAGCTTCAGTAATAGTAGGACTGTAAAATAATTGCATAATTATAGTTGTATTCTTGCTTTAGAAACCACAGCTGAAGTTTCAAATGTTTGAGTTAAAAATTTTTGATAACCTACAATTCCAATCATTGCAGCATTGTCAGTGGTGTATTCAAATTTAGGAACAAAGGTTTTCCAGCCGTATTTGTTCTCGGCCTCTTTTAAAGTTTTTCGGATTCCTGAGTTGGCAGAAACTCCCCCGCCAATAGCGATTTGAGTTATTCCTGTTTCTTTCACGGCCAACTTTAATTTGTCCATCAAAATTTCAATAATCGTATGTTGAATAGAGGCGCAAATATCATCTCGGTTTTCTACAATGAAATTTGGATTTTCTGCTTTTTTCTTCTGTATAAAATATAAAATAGCGGTCTTTAAACCGGAAAAACTAAAGTCTAATCCAGAAACTTTAGGTTTTGTAAACACGAAAGCTTTTGGATTTCCTTCTTGTGCGTATTTATCAATTAAAGGACCTCCGGGATAGGGCAGACCTAAAATTTTGGCACTTTTATCAAACGCTTCACCTACGGCGTCATCAGTTGTTTCGCCTATAACAGTCATGTCAAAAAAGTGATCTACTTTAATAATTTGAGTATGTCCGCCGCTAATGGTCAAGGCTAGAAAGGGAAAGTCAGGTTTTTGATAGCCTTCTTCCTCTATGAAATGAGCTAAAACATGGGCTTGCATGTGGTTAACTGCAATCAACGGAATTTGCAGTGCTAACGCCATTGATTTGGCAAAAGAACTGCCAACTAAAAGTGATCCCATTAGCCCAGGACCTTGCGTGAAAGCAATTGCTGATAACTGTTCTTTTTGTATATTTGCTTTGCGGAGTGCTGCAGCAACTACGGGAACAATATTTTGTTGATGTGCACGGGAGGCTAATTCAGGAACTACGCCGCCATATTGAGTATGGATGAGTTGATTAGCCACAACATTTGACAGTACTTTGTCGTTGTGTAAAACGGCAGCGGCAGTATCATCACAGGAACTTTCGATGGCAAGAATAAAAACCTCGGAATTTTGCATAAAAAGGCACAAATTTTGAATTACATTTGACGGGTCAATGATAGAAAAAATATTTTTTTAAAGTACAAAATTAAAGAATTTTTATCAAAGGGCCCCGTTTCTAAAGGCAAAATACAGTAGTGAAAAATTTAAATAGTAAATAGGTATCAAAAAAGTTATAAAAATAGTACTTCGTTCCCTGCTTGGGCTAATCCTACTTTTGCTAGTTCTTGCTATCGCACTCACTTTGCCAGCTGTTCAAACTAGAATTGCACATTATTTTACGAACAGTATTAATAAAGATTTTGGGACAAATATTGCTATTGATGGGGTTGCAATTTCTGTTTTTGGAGGAATAAAATTCAAAAAAGTATTGATTCGCGATCATCGTAAAGACACTTTAATTTATTCTGAAAGAATACAAACTACTATTTTGGAAGGAAAAAAATTATTGGATGGTGATTTAATTTTTGACGGATTGGATTTACATGGGTTAATTTTTAACTTAAAAACGTATAAAAACGAAAAAAAATCAAACCTTGATAAATTCATTAAAGCATTCGAAACTGGAAAACCGTCCAGCAGAAAATTTTTGCTTAAAGCGAACAAACTTCAAATCTTTTCTGGACATTTTATGCTGACTGATGAAAATCGGGAGATTCCAAAAGAGTTAGATTTTACAAAGCTGAATGCTTCTGTAACGGATTTTAAAATATTTGGTCCTGATGTTACAACCGATATAAACAAGATGTCATTTCTAGATTTTAGAGGTTTGTATGTTAAAAATTTAAAATCAAAATTCACTTATTCGAAAAAAAATATAAAGCTCGAAAAGTTAGACTTATTAACGAAAGAATCCACCTTAGTAGGAACGGTTTTATTGAATTATAAAATAGAAGATTTTTCTAATTTTACAGATAAAGTTCTTTTTGATATCAAATTGAATTCGGCTTCTATAGCTTCGAACGATATTCGTTATTTTTATAAAGAAATTGGTATAAACCAACATTTTTACGTTAAAGCAAGTATTAAAGGGACACTTAACGATTTGAAATTTAAAGATCTGGAATTAGTAGATGATCGAAAGACCCAAATAATTGGAGATATTAATTTTAAAAATCTTTTTGCTAAAAAGGGGCAAAAATTCTTCATGTATGCCAAATTTGATAAATTAACTTCTAGTTACGAGGATTTGATTGTAATTCTGCCTAATATTTTGGGTAATAAATTACCGACTTCCTTAAAAAAACTAGGAAGATTTTCCGCTTCAGGATCTTCCAATGTTTCCACTACCGCAGTCGAAGCAGATTTTTCTATGAGCACTGCATTAGGGAAAGTAACTTCAAAATTAGCCATTCAAAATATCAACGTAATTGATAAAGCTTCTTATTTAGGAAATGTAATTTTAGAAAATTTTGACATTGGAACTTTATTGGATCAAAAAGAAGTTGGTCGGGTAAGCTTAAATATTGATGTAGACGGAAAGGGTTTTAAACAAAAATATTTAAAAACTGCTATCAAAGGGGATATTAGTCAAATTGAGTACAATACTTATAATTATACTAATATCGTGGTGAATGGAACACTAGAAAGTCCAAATTATAAAGGTCAAATAGAGATTAATGATCCCAATTTAACTATGACATTTGATGGTTTATTGGATTTAAGCAAAAAAGACAGTCGCTATGATTTTCATATTATTGTTGAAAATGCAGATTTGAACAAACTAAAATTAATAAAAGACTCGGTTTCCGTATTTAGAGGTGATGTTGTGGTTCAGGCTTCAGGAAATAACATCGAGAATTTTCAAGGAAATGTTTATATCAACAAAACCTCTTATCAAAATGCGAAGGACACCTATAATTTTGATGATTTTGCGATAAATTCTGTTTTTGATCAAAATAGAATACGAACGATAACTGTCAATTCTCCAGATATTGTGCAAGGAGAAATTGTGGGTAAATATGAATTCAATCAACTGGAAAATTTAGTAAAAAATTCTTTAGGAAGTCTTTATACTAATTTTAAGCCAAGCAAGGTTAAAAAAGGACAGTTCCTTAAATTTAATTTTTCCATCTATAATAAAATAATCGAAATATTTTATCCTGAAATTTCAATAGGAGCTAACACCATTGTTAAAGGAAATATCAACTCAGATAATCAGGAATTTAAACTCAACTTTGATTCGCCCCAAATTAAAGCATCAAATACGACATTTGACAATATTAAAGTTTCAGTTGACAACAAAAATCCTCTTTATAATTCGTTTATTGAGCTCGATAGCATCAAAACAAAATATTATAAAATACGAGATTTTAGTTTGATAAATGTTACGATGAAGGATACATTATTCTTTCGTTCCGAATTTAAAGGCGGTCCAAATGCAGAAGACTATTACAATCTGAATTTATACCATACGATAAATAAGGATAATAACAATGTTGTGGGCATTAGCAAATCAGAAATTAAATTCAAGGACTATTTGTGGTTTTTAAATGAGAATGAAACTCCAGATAATCAAATTGTTTTTGATAAGTCATTTAAAAATTTTAATATCGATAATATAATTCTATCCCATGAAGATCAGTCGATTTCATTAGCGGGGGTTTTTAAGGATACAACCATAAAGGACTTGAAATTGAGTTTTAAAGATGTCAATTTAAACCAGATTACGCCTACGAATAATAAGTTTGTTTTGCAGGGAAATATTAATGGAGAAGTTGATTTCAAACAGAATAACGATGTTTATCAACCTACGGCTTCGATAGTGATTGATAATTTAGATGTAAATAAAACCCCTTTAGGAACTTTAAATTTTGATATAGAAGGAGATGAAAATCTGAAAAAGTTTACTATCAATTCCAATTTAGAAAATGAAAATATTGAAGCATTTAATGCCAATGGGAGTTTTGAAATCGTAAATAAAGAGACAATCCTTGATTTAAAATTAAAATTCGAAAAATTTAATATTGCCACATTAAACTCGCTCGGTGGAGAAGTATTGTCTAATATTAGAGGTTCCATTTCAGGTAATTCTACCATAGAAGGCAATCTCAAAAAACCGAACATCAATGGTCGCCTTTTCTTAGATAATGCAGGTATAACCATTCCCTATTTGAATGTAGATTATGGATTAGGTGATAATACAATTATAGACTTAACAGATGAGCGATTCTTATTTAGAAATAATACCTTGACCGATACTAAATATGGAACTAAAGGTAGCTTAAATGGAAATATTGAGCACAATAATTTTACAGATTGGAAATTAGATTTAACAATTAATTCCAAACGATTATTAGCCTTAGACACAAAAGATAGTGAAGATGCAGCCTATTATGGAACCGCCTTTATAGATGGTACTGCTACGATTAAAGGACCTACGAATTCTTTATTTATAAAAGTAGAGGCTAAATCAGAGAAAGGCACAGCTATAAAAATTCCCATTAACAATGCGGAGAGTGTAAGTGATAATATCTTTATCCATTTTGTAACAGCTAAAGAAAAATACAATTTACAGAATGGCATTGTTGATAACACCAGGAACTACAACGGACTCGAACTTGAATTTGATTTTGATATTACCCCAGATGCAGAAGTAGAAGTGATTCTGGATCGCAATACCGGTCACGGAATGAAAGGGAAAGGATTTGGGTCGTTATTATTTAAAATCAATACATTAGGAAAATTCAACATGTGGGGAGATTTTCAGGCTTATGAGGGAACCTATAACTTTAAATACGGAGGACTTATTGATAAGAAATTCGAAGTAAAAAAGGGAGGGTCAATCACTTGGGAAGGTAATCCCATGAAAGCGCAGTTAAACCTAGAGGCCATTTATAAAACATCAGCAAATCCAGCAGTTTTATTAGATAATGCATCCTTCAATACCAAAGTTCCAGTGGAAGTTGTCATAGGAGTTCGTGGAGATTTAACCAGTCCGGAGCCCGATTTTAACATCGAATTTCCAACAGTGAGTAATGTATTAAAATCAGAGATTCAATACAAACTAAACGATAAAGATGTTAGACAAACACAAGCTTTGTATTTGCTATCTTCGGGTGGTTTCTTAAGCCCCGAAGGAGTTAACCAATCTGATTTTTCTGGTAGTTTATTTGAGACTGCCTCAAGTATTTTAGGCGGAATCATACAATCCGATGACGAAAAGTTTAAGGTTGGGTTAAATTTTATTGGTGCAGATCGAAGAATTGGAAAAGAAACTGATGGAAGGTTCGTTGCCACAATTTCTTCTAAAATTAATGATAGAGTGACTATTAATGGTAAACTGGGAGTTCCTTTTGGAGGAATAAATGAGTCTGCAATTGTAGGTGATGTGGAAGTTCTATTTCGAGTTAATGAAGACGGAACGCTAAATCTAAGACTTTTTAATAAAGAAAATGATATTAATTATGTTGGTCAAGGGATTGGATATACGCAAGGTTTAGGGGTTTCTTATGAGGTAGATTTTGATACTTTCAAAGAATTTGTAAATAAGATTTTTAAGAATCTAAAATTTGATAAAGTAACAACTCCTGCGTCCGAAGATCAAGATTCCAACTTATCTCCAGACTACATTAATTTTACAAAATCTAAGAAAACCTCTACTACAAAAATTAAAAAAAATCAAGAAGGCTTAATTCCTGAAGAAAATTAAGCTTCAAAAGTAGCTTCTGGCTCGATTTAAAACAATGTCCTTTCATTCATAACTACTTTTAATATCCTATAAAAGAATTAGTAGGGATACCAAATGGAGTGGAAAAGTGCGCATACAACAAATTAATTTTCCTATACCTGGCTTTGACCCACTATTATTACCTTTTAGTGAGGATTTGAGGCCATTAGTGGTTGGTATTTTTTACTATTTAAACTATTTGGTTTGGACTTCCAGACCTTTAGGTTGTAGGTAGATCTTTAATTGTCAGTACGGCGAAAATCAAACTACTCTTTTTTAAACTGTTGCTTTTGTCAATTGATAATTCCACTAGATTATTTGGGACTTTACAATTATTTGAATTTATAGAAGAAGCCATATAAAAAAACGATGGTGATAGTTGTCTCATTAGCAACGTTAAATTTATGTGCTCGCATTTTGGGTAGGTTTACTGCTAGTTTTTAATGCGTAAAGTACGGTTTGGAATAAATCTGGTTTGTGATAAAAGTCACAAGGGGTTAGTTTTAAAAAAATTAATATTGGTAATTATAAAATTCTAAAAACTAAGAACTTATGTCTAATCATTTTCAAATACTCATAATTGGTGGGGGAAATGCGGGAATATCCGTTGCCTCTCAATTACTGCACAAAAGAAGTAATTTAACTATTGGAATTGTTGATCCTTCGGAAAAACATTATTATCAGCCGGCGTGGACTTTAGTAGGAGCCGGTATTTTTGATATTAAAAAAACAGTTCGCAATGAAAAAGAGGTTATTCCTAAAAACACGACTTGGATCAAAGAGGCAGTTGCTACATTTGATCCCACAGGAAATAAAGTTATTTGCAACTCTGGAAAAGAAATTACCTATGAGTATCTGATTGTTTGTCCAGGAATTCAGTTGGATTGGTATAAAATAAAAGGATTGAAAGAAACGCTAGGGAAGAATAATGTAAGCAGTAATTACGATTTTAATTCGGCTCCATACACTTGGGAAATGATAAAAAATTTTAAAGGGGGTATGGCCGTTTTTACGAATCCATCAACACCTATAAAATGTGGTGGCGCTCCACATAAAATCATGTATTTGGCGGTAGATTATTGGCGTAAAAAAGGTATTTTAGAGCAATGCGATGTTCATTATATTTCGGGATCAAATGCTATTTTTGGAGTTCCTGAATACAAAGCTACATTAGAAAAAGTTTTGGAAAAGGGTAATATCAAAGTACATTATAACGCCAATACAGTTGCTATTAAAGGGCAGAGCAAAACAATTGAATTTGAAACTACGGCCACACCAATTGCTATTAAACAATCACTATCAAAATCAGATGCTGCTTGTTATAGCATCAATGAAACAACCGACGCTAATGTGAATACGAGTACTACTGTTACGTTAAACTTTGATTTGTGTCACGTGGTACCCCCGCAATCAGCACCGGATTTTATCAAAAATAGCCCCTTACGTGATGCATCAAATCCTCTAGGGTATGTTGAGATTGATAAAAACACGATGCAACATATTCGGTTTTCAAATGTTTTTGCCCTAGGTGATTGTACCAATGCACCCTGCAGTAAAACTGGAGCGGCAATCCGTAAACAAGCGCCCGTTGTCGTTACAAATTTATTAGAAGTAATGGATAAAAAGATTCCAACGGCTCATTATGATGGCTATAGTGCTTGTCCTATTCCTACCCAATACGGAAAGTTAATGTTAGCAGAATTTGATTATTCTAACAAACCCCAGATGACATTTCCTTTCGATCAGGCCAAACCAAGATGGACGATGTGGATCCTGAAAACCAAAATTCTGCCGTGGTTGTATTGGAATAAAATTCTCAAAGGAACTGCTTAATATTTAATATGCTATTGTCCGATTTTAAATATTTGATTATGGTCTACTAGCCAAAAGTCTGCTTTATTAAACTTTTTCAACACGTATAAAAACCATTCTAACAGGATGGTTTTTTTATGTTTCATCCTCATTAATTTTTCTATGTGACATTTGTCACATACTGTATTTACTCATAAAATAGTTATTTTTCCATGATAATTATCACACAAGTTGGAATAGGTTGCACCTAATTTTGCTTTGTTAAAATTCGAAAAAATAGTATTTATTTAAAAACTCTTTATTATGAAAATAGAACAAATTTACACAGGATGTATTGCTCATGCAGCTTATTATATTGAAAACAATGGTGAGGCAGCAATTTTTGATCCCTTACGCGAGGTTCAACCTTACATTGACAGAGCGTTTAAGGATAATGCTAAAATAAAATACGTTTTTTTAACTCATTTCCATGCTGATTTCGTCTCTGGACATTTGGATTTAGCTAGTAAAACGAATGCTAAAATTGTTTACGGTCCAACAGCCAAGCCTGCCTATGAAATTATTTCAGCTACTGATGGACAGGTGTTTGAAGTCGGAAATTATAAAGTTAAAGTTATTCATACCCCGGGACATACCATGGAAAGCACGACCTACTTGCTCATTGACGAAAATGGAAGAGAACATGGCATTATCACTGGAGATACTTTGTTCATTGGGGATGTTGGGCGACCGGATTTAGCGCAACATGTTATTGCAGAGTTAACGCAAGATAAATTAGCGCGTCATCTGTTCCATTCGTTGAGAGAAAAAATAATGCCTTTGTCAGATGACTTAATTGTATATCCAAATCATGGTGCGGGTTCAGCATGTGGTAAAATGATGAGCAAGGAAACCACCGATACTTTAGGAAACCAAAAGAAAACCAATTATGCTTTGAATCCAAAAATGAGCGAAGATGAATTTGTTACGGCTGTTTTGACGGGTTTAACTGCTCCTCCTGCCTATTTTCCTGCCAATGTTTTAATGAATATTAAAGGATATGAAAGTTTAGACGCTGTGATGAAGAAAGCAAAAACACCGTTAAATCCAATTGAATTTGAGGCTGCTGCAAATGAAACAAGAGCATTAATTCTAGATACAAGAACTGCCGAGGAATTTGCGAAAGGTTTTATTCCAAACAGTATTAATATTGGTTTAGATGGAAATTTTGCAATGTGGGTTGGCGAAATGATTTCTGATATAAAACAAGAAATTTTATTGGTTACCACTTTGGGAAACGAAGAGGAAAGTATGGTACGATTATCTCGTATAGGGTATGACCATACCATTGGTTACTTGGAAGGGGGATTTGCTTCGTGGAAGAACAAAGGTTTTGAAACCGATACTATTGATCGAATTACTACTGAAGAACTCGAAAAAAGTATCAATTTTGCGGAAACTCCGATTTTTGATGTAAGGAAAAAAAGTGAATTTTTATCAGAACATTTAATAGGGGCAACTAATGTTCCGCTAAACGAAATAAACAGTCATCTTGCTGAATTTCCAAAAGACAAGAAATTTATTTTGCATTGTGCAGGAGGGTATCGCAGTATGATTGCTGCATCTATTTTAAAACAGCGGGGTTGGGATAATTTTGTTGATGTTGTTGGCGGGTTTGAAGCAATCAAAAATACTAATCTCCCAAAGACAGATTATGTGTGTCCAACTACCTTATTATAAAAATATAGCCTATCTATTTTTATCCAAACGCTACCTATAAAGTAGCGTTTTTTTTGCTGTTAATTTTTGTTCCGCCAGTGTATTCAATATGCTAAATAATACCAGCTCTTAAGGAAATTTTTTTAAAATTAATTGTGATGATTGTCTTTTTCTCCCAATTTTAGAATGCTCAATAACGCATAGTATAGTGCTATTATCGAAAAGTACTTCTTACACTATTTAAATTTTTTTTGGCATTGAAACATGAAATTATTCCTAAATTCTGAATCATAAATAATGTGGGGGACTGACTTTTTTTTAATTAAAAAACAGGCGAATTGTTAATTGTTAAATAAAAGTTGGCTATTTTTCATTTTTGTTAAATAAAATTCAATTTATTTAGGAAATACAAAAACTTATTAACGAAAACGTTTGAATTTAGAATAGTTTCCTAATTTATTAAAAACGCGGCCTTGAAAGTGGGTAATGTTTGCTAATTTTACACTTTAATACTTTAAATAATGCCAAAAACAATAAAAAAAGTTGGCGTTCTAACTTCGGGAGGTGACTCACCAGGTATGAATGCAGCTATTCGGTCAGTTGTTCGAACTTGTGCTTATCATCATATAGAATGTATCGGAATTTATAGAGGGTATCAAGGAATGATTGAAGGTGACTTCAAGGAAATGGGACCTCGAAGTGTAAATAACATTGTAAATAAAGGGGGGACGATTTTAAAATCAGCTCGATCTTTAGAATTTAAAACTCCAGAAGGCAGAAAAAAAGCACACGAAAATCTACTTAAATCAGGAATTGATGCTTTAGTGGTAATTGGTGGTGACGGAACTTTTACCGGAGGTTTGCTATTCAATACCGAATTTAATTTTCCAGTAATGGGGATTCCAGGTACAATTGACAATGATATTTTTGGAACAAGTCACACCTTAGGATATGATACTGCTTTGAATACCGTTGTGGATGTAATTGATAAAATTAGAGACACTGCAAGTTCTCATAATCGCCTTTTCTTTGTTGAGGTTATGGGTAGAGATGCGGGTCATATTGCTTTGAATGCAGGAATTGGTGCTGGTGCCGAAGAAATTCTTATACCCGAAGAAGACTTAGGTTTAGACCGATTATTAGAATCTTTACAAAAAAGTAAGGCATCAGGAAAATCGTCCAGTATAGTTGTTATCGCCGAAGGAGATAAAATTGGTAAAAATGTATTTGAATTAAAAGATTACGTAGAAGCCAACTTACCCGAATATGATGTTAGAGTTTCTGTATTAGGACACATGCAACGTGGCGGATCACCTTCTTGTTTCGACAGAGTTCTAGCGAGTAGATTAGGAGTGAAAGCGGTAGAATCCTTGTTAGAGGGGAAATCTAATTATATGGTTGGCTTGCAAAATGATAAAGTTTCATTGACCCCTTTAGAACAAGCAATTAAAGGAAAAACAATGATTGATAGAGAATTATTGAGAGTTTCAGACATTATGTCTACATAAGTGGTTAAAGTTTATTGTGAGGAAATTAGACTTTAGGTTGAGTTAATAGAAATAAACAAAAAAATTAAAGTAAAATGTCAAAAGTAAAATTAGGAATAAACGGATTTGGAAGAATTGGAAGAATTGTATTCAGAGAGTCTTACAATAGAGATAATGTAGAGGTAGTTGCAATTAATGATTTATTAGATGTTGATCATTTAGCTTACTTATTAAAATATGATTCAGTACACGGTCGTTTTAATGGAACCGTTGAAGTTAAAGAAGGAAAATTATACGTAAACGGAAAAAATATCCGCATTACTGCTGAAAGAAATCCTGCCGATTTGAAATGGAATGAAGTTGATGTTGATGTAGTTGCTGAATGTACTGGTTTTTTTACCACAATTGAAACAGCAAATGAGCACATCAAAGGTGGTGCTAAAAAAGTAATTATTTCTGCACCTTCAGCTGATGCTCCTATGTTTGTAATGGGTGTAAACCATGAAACTGCTAAAGCTTCTGACGTAATCGTTTCTAATGCTTCTTGTACTACTAACTGTTTAGCTCCTTTGGCTAAAGTTATTAATGATAATTTTGGAATTGTGGAAGCGTTGATGACTACCGTTCACGCTACTACCTCTACTCAAATGACAACGGACGGTCCTTCAAAAAAAGACTGGAGAGGTGGACGTGCTGCTTCAGTAAACATTATTCCTTCTTCAACTGGTGCGGCAAAAGCAGTAGGAAAAGTGATTCCTGAATTAAATGGAAAACTAACGGGTATGGCTTTCCGCGTTCCTACAACAGATGTTTCTGCAGTAGATTTAACTGTAAAAGTGGCTAAAGAGACATCTTACGAAGAAATCATGGCGGTATTAAAAACTGCTTCTGAAACTACAATGAAAGGGATTCTAGGCTATACTGAAGATTTAGTAGTTTCTCAAGATTTTGTATCGGATCCTAGAACTTCAATTGTAGATGTACATGCCGGAATTGGGTTGAACTCTACTTTCTTCAAAATCATATCTTGGTATGATAACGAATATGGTTATTCTAGCAAATTGATTGATTTATCTGTGCACATTGCAGGTTTAAAATAATTCTTTATATTTACAAATCCCGTTAAATTAAGTTTGACGGGATTTTATTTTTTGTTACTTTTTTGAAGAAGCGTTTTCAGTTAAACTCATTTTTTAAATTAGATAGCTCCAAAACCAAAAAACCAAAAAAAAATGAGATTAATAGTTGATAGTGGTTCTACAAAAGCCGATTGGATTGCAATAGATGATGAGGGTAAAATATTGTTTACTACACAAACTTTAGGCTTGAATCCTGAAGTGCTTGAAGCAAATGAGATCATAGACCGTCTAAATGATCGTTTTGATATTTTGCAGAATAAGAAAAACGCAAGCCATCTGTTCTTTTATGGAGCAGGTTGTGGTACTGAAAAAATGAAAATTACTCTTTCTCAGGTTTTTCAAACTTATTTTTCTAATGCCATTATCGATGTTAAGGAAGATACGTATGCTGCTGTTTATGCAACTACCCCAAAAGGCGAAAAAGCGATTGTTTCCATTTTAGGAACAGGATCTAACTGTAGCTATTTTGATGGGAAAGAATTGCATCAAAAAGTACAATCCTTGGGTTATATTGCCATGGATGATTGCAGTGGAAACGTTTTTGGTAAAGAATTAATTAGAAAATATTATTTCAATAAAATGCCAAAAGAACTGGCAGTCGAATTTGAAAAAGAATACGATTTAGATCCAGACGCTATAAAAAGCAAATTGTACAAAGAGCCGAATCCAAATGCTTACTTGGCGACTTTTGCCAAGTTTTTAATTCAACATAAAGAAACAGAGTTTTGTAGAAAAATTATCTTCAAAGGCATGAAATCTTTTGTCAAAAATTATATTAAACAATATGATAATTGCAAAGAGGTTCCGGTGCATTTTGTTGGTTCTATTGCCTTTTACTTGAAAGAAGAACTACAAGAAACATTTGATAAATACGAATTGCAATTAGGCAATGTCCTAAGAAGACCAATCGATGGATTGATTGCTTATCATATTAAGAACAAGTAATTTTTTAAAAGTTGCTTTAAACTCAAAATCACTACTAGTTTACTCGATTCAAGTAAAATAGTAGTGATTTTTTTATTTCAATGTAGCATAGTTATCTCAAAGCTGAAAATACTACTAGGCTATTTAATTGATTAAAGAATCGCAATCATTGAAATTTCTACATTCACATTTTTTGGCAGACAGGCCACTTGAACTGTTTCGCGTGCTGGAGCTGTTTTTTCATCAAAATAAGAGCCATAGACTGTATTTATTTTTGCAAAATCATTCATATCCATTATAAAGATGGTTGTTTTGACCACGTTCTCAAATGTCATTCCGGCAGCTTCTAAAACTGCTTTCATATTTTGCATTACTTGTTCTGTCTCGATTTCAATAGTAGTAGTAACTAATTCTCCTGTTGTAGGATTGATCGCAATTTGTCCAGAGGTATAAAGGGTGTCTCCCTTAAGAACTGCTTGGTTGTAAGGACCGATGGGTGCCGGTGCTTTTTCTGTAAAAATTATCTTTTTCATAAAAGGCATATCGTTATAATTTCTAATTTTATAGTTCGTACTTGTTTTGAAACGCTTTATCTGTTGATGACGCTTCGTTTGTCCCATTTGATGTCGCTAAGCACACCAGATTTTATTCCAATGAAGAATCCCCAGTTAGCATTGGTACCAAAAGGTGACCAGTTAAAATCCATTCTCCAGCTTAACAAATCTCTCTCAAATCGCAGTTGTGTGAAAGTAACTCCATTTTGTACAAAATCATAGCCCGTAGAGACACCAGCTTTCCATTTAGGAGTGATGTCTGCATTAGCAGATATCATAATAGAATTCCCAATTATTTTGTTTTCCCGGTTGTTGTTTCCGTAGGTCAAGGAATAGGCAAAGGTCATATCCCACGGTAATTTAGAGTTAAAGAATTCTGAAATTTTATCTTCCACTTCACTGTTTTCTTCTTCATCAAACTGGCTTCTTCGGCTGTCTCCTAAGTCTGTATTTGTTCCAAATAAATCATCTTCACGACCACCATTTCGTTGACTTAATGAGTTCTTGTCCTTTTTTATTTTGTCTTTCCCGGTACTAGCGATTGAATAGTTAAGCGTCATATTAGAACTCGTCATCCTAAAAAGACTTCCTCCATTGTCTATATTGAATACATTAATTCGTTTGCCAGAATTGTCAATGGCGTAAGGGTCTAATGTCGCACCAAAATTGACATTCATTTTATTGTCCAGTAATGTGGTACCGCCACTAACTCTTACTGGTGAAAAAGCGAGGGAGGTTACGCCATCAGCATCCAGATTGTAACTTGTGGAAAGATTTAAATTATTTAGCAACATGATTTTTTTTGGTTCAACTTTAGTACTGTCTCGGTCAGTAACTTTTGCTTCAAAAGTGTTGCTTAAATCAAAGCCTAAAGTATTGGCGTTATTTAAACCTGGAGCCCCGTAAATTCCATTTTCAAATCGGGAATACTGCTGTATCATGGTACCGCTGGCATCAGAAGCATAGGTGTCATAATATTTCTCAAAACTAGGAGTATATCCGTAGGAAGCAGAAGGTCTCATGACATGTCGTATTGATTTAATTTTCTTGTCTTTACCAAAATTAAATGTTCCATAAATAGTAGTTCCCACACTAGAGGAGAAGGAATACGTTCTGAAAGCGTCAAATCCATTGATTGTTTTATCAACTACTTTGCTTTGGTCCGTATCATAGCTTCTTTCAATTGTTTTGGTATACCATATTTCCTCATAATTTACAGCCGTTGATGCGCTGAAATATTTAAACAACTTGAAATTGGTGCTTAAGGGAATACTATGTTGAAAACCAATTTTTGCATCTCGGAACATTTGTGGTTTAAAGAATAAAGAATCGGTGGTAACAATGCTGTTTCTTCCGTTCAAATTGTATTGTAAATTGATGTTTTTGATAAAACCTTTTCGCACTCCATCTTTTCCTACAAATGGATAAATTCGATCCACACTCAATTGCAGTGTTGGCAATGTCATGTTGATTTCTTCGGTTTGCGTATTTTGGGAGTGGGTTGCAGTCAAAGACATTCGTACTTGAGGTACCGTAGTAAAAGTTTTAGAATAGGATACGGAGGAACTTAAGGTATTATTTAAGTTTGAACCAATATTGACCTGATTAATGGATTGCTGGAAGTATTTGCTACTCCCTAAATTCACAGAAGCTGAAAAACTTGAATTAGGATTCGATTTGGAATCTCTGGAATGGGACCACTGGATATTATAAATATTTTGTTTCAAATAATCGGGATAGCCTCTTTCACTGGTGATTAAATTTTCGAATCGAATATTTAAATTACCCACAAAATTGTATCTTTTGGCGTAAGAAGATTCAAACCGCAAGCCATAACTTCCATTGGTATAATAATCACCTAAAACGGTTAAGTCATAATTATCGCTTAAAGCAAAATAATAACCTAAGTTTTGGAGTGAAAATCCCCTGTTGTTAGAATCATTATAACTGGGTAAAATGAGTCCTGAAATACTGGTTTCTTTACTCATTGGAAAAAAAGCAAACGGTAAAGCTATAGGTGTAGGAACGTTTGCGATAACCATGTTCGTTAATCCGGTAACAACCTTTTTACCAGGAATAAACTTTACTTTATTTGTTTGAAAATAATATTCCGGATTGTCCACATCTTTTGAAGTGGTGAATCGGGCTCCTTTTAAAAAATAAACGGAATCATTTTCTTTTTTGGTGACGGCAGCTTTTATTTTGAATTCTCCTTGTTCGGATCTTGAATTCCAGATTAATGCTTTTTTTGTTTTAAAATTAAAACGAATAGAATCGGGTTCAATAACGTTAGCGCCTTGCTTAAAATTTGGAAATTGGGTAAATGTACCGGTAGAATCTTTTATGCGGCCAGCATATACTTCATTTTTCTCATAATCCATGACAATGATACCGGACTTTAACTCAATATCCTGATAGTATAATTCTGCTTGGTCATAAAGCGTAATGGTTTTTTTCTTCTGGTCAATTTTAGCATACTTATCTGCTTTGTACTTTACCTTGCCATCCAAAAAAGCTTTTTTAGGTTTAATACTGTCAATTTTTATTGTATCACTTTGCTTTTGAACTACTAAAACGGGAGTTTTAATACTATCAACAATTGGTTTTGCGCTATCTGCCTGTTTGTTAGCGGGTATAACAGTCTTTTTTTTTGATATATCTTGAGAATATAACTTACCAGAACCTATTGACAGGAAAATTGATAATAAAACGATATTAAATAAGTTTGTATGCAAAGGTTTAAATGCTATTTTTGTAAAAGTATGGCCTGTTTTTTGACATGTCAAACTTACATATTATTTTTTGTCAAAAATAGTCAAATAAATAAATTTATAGTGGTAGTCTTTTAATTAAATTAACTTATAGCTTTATGCACAGTACAAGTAAAATTAGAATAATTGTAACTTTTATTTTGATACTAATTTCGTTGGGAGGTTACAGTCAATCTAACACTTTTAAAGTAACTTTAGATGCTGGTCACGGCGCACATGATTTTGGGGCTGTGTATGAAGGTCGTATAGAAAAAAATATTGCTTTGGCAGTCGTTTTAAAAGTGGGTAAAATATTGGAGGCAACACCTCAAATGCAAGTCAATTATACCAGGAAAACGGATGTTTTTATAGATTTAATTGAAAGAGCCAATATTGCCAATCGATTTAATGCAAACATATTTGTTTCTATTCATTGTAACGCGAATAGAAATACTGCGGCTGATGGAACAGAAACTTATGTAATGGGTTTGAGTAAGGTAGCATCCAATTTAGAAGCGGCCAAAAAAGAGAACTCCGTTATTACCTTAGAAAAAGATTACAAGCAAAAATATGAAGGATTTGATCCAAATTCTCCTGAGACCATGATTGGAATGACGCTAATGCAGGAAGAATATTTAGATAATAGTATTTCCTTAGCGAGCAAGGTGGAAGATGCTTTTGGTGAATTAGGAAAAAAAATAAGAGGTGGTGGAGTGAAACAAGCGCCTTTTATGGTGCTGCATAAAGCCTACATGCCCAGAGTTTTGATTGAAATGGGTTTTATTTCAAATTCTATAGAAGGGAATATCTTGAATTCTGAGGAAGGTCAAAATGAAATTGCCAAGGCTATCGCTGAAGCAGTCGTGAGCTATAAAAAAGAATATTATGGGAATGGCGAAGTAGAAATTTTTGAAGAGCGTCCTTCCCAAAAAATTAACGAGAAACCGATACGAGATACTGTTACTCCCGCAAAAGCAAAAATGACGGCACAACCTTCTGGATCCGTTTCATCCAATAAATCAGTTGACAATTCCAAAGCAGTTTTCAAAGTACAACTTTCAGCAAGTAGTAGAAGATTGGATTTAGTTCCTAGAAATTTTAAAGGATTAAAAAATATATCGGTAGCCTATGAAAATAGAGTCTACAAATATATGTTCGGAGAAACTTCTGATTTTGATGAAGCTAAAAAACAGTTACAGGAAGCCAAAGAAAAAGGATATGATTCGGCATTTTTAATTGCATTCAAAAACGGTGAAAAAATTACTGTTCAAGACGCTCTTAAATAAAAACAGCAATTATTCTTTTTTATTAAATTTCCAAAAAAAAACAAGACTACTTTGAATTTATCTAAAGAAATTAAAGCTCTAATTGTAACTCTAATTTTATTTTTCTCTCTCAATCTTTTTTCTCAATCTACTACTAAGTTTGTCGTTATTTTAGACGCAGGTCATGGTGGGAAAGATCCAGGTAATTCCTATCATGGTTTTGTGGAAAAAGAAATCGCCTTAAAAACTGCTTTGAAATTAGAGAAATACCTTGAAAAAGAAAGGGATATTGAAGTCGTTCATACCAGAAAATCAGATGTTTTTATTGAATTAAAGGACAGACCTAAAAAAGCAAACAGTATAGACGCCAATTTATTCGTCTCGATACATTGTAATTCTGTTAAAAATCCAATTCCCTATGGTACTGAAACTTTTGTAATGGGTTTAACTAGAAGTAAAGGAAACCTAGAAATTGCCAAACAAGAAAATTCAGTTATTTTATTGGAAAAGGATTATAAGCGCAGCTACAAAGGATTTGATCCTAAAAATCCAGAAACTTTGATTGGATTAAAAATACTGCAGGAAGATTATCTAGATCGGAGCATACGTTTAGCCTCAAAAATCGAAAGTAATTTTAGAAATAAACTGCATCGAAAATCAAGAGGGATAAAGCAAACTCCTTTATGGGTTTTAGATGCATCTTACATGCCAAGTGTGTTAATTGAACTTGGTTTTTTATCGAATAGTAAAGAAGGGCTTTATTTAAACTCTGATGTAGGGCAAAATAACATGGCCGAGGCAATTGCATCTGCGATCATATCCTATAAAAAAGAATATTTTGGATCACAAGCGGACGGCAATTATGATAAAATTCCATCCAGTAAAGCGGGGGAGAGTACAAAGTCAAAACGAATTGCTGACAATAAAGTATCAAAAGCAACAAATTCAAATGTTGTTTTTAAAGTTCAATTTGCAGCAGGAAATAAAAATATTAAATTGAATCCTTCTAATTTTAAAGGATTAAAAAATGTATCTGTAAGAACCAGAAATGGGTCGTTTTACAAATATGCTTATGGCGATACATCAGATTATGCGGTTGCAAAAAAAGATTTAAAGGAGGTTAAATCCAAAGGGTATACTGCTGCGTATATTATTGCGTTAAGAGACGGAAAAAGTATAAGTGTAGAAGAAGCGCTTAAATAATAACAACAAGTCAAATATTTTATATTAAATTTGTAAAAAATACTTAAATTTTGAAAATCACACGAGAAATTAAAACTGCTATTTTAGTAATTGCTTCTATATTATTATTTATTTGGGGCTACAGTTTTTTGAAAGGCAGAGACCTTTTTATTAATTACAAAACATTTTACGTAGAATATAAAACCGTCGAAGGTCTGGCTACATCAGCACCAGTTACGCTAAACGGTTTAGTTATAGGTAAAGTGAGTAAAATATCAATAATTGAAGGTACCGGTCAATTATTAGTAGAATTGCAATTGAAAACGGATTTTCCAATTTCAAAAACAAGTATCGCTTCCATATATGAGCCTGGATTTATAGGAGGAAAACAAATTGCAATTATTCCAAATTTTAAAGATAAAACCTTAGCTGTTGATGGCCAAAAACTGCAAGCTGGAGTCAAAATGGGACTTACCGATAAAGTAGGAGATCAATTAGCACCGCTTCAGGAAAAATTAGAAAAGTTATTGGGAAGCACGGAAGTATTAATTTCAGGTTTAAATAACGTATTAGATCCAAAAGGGCAACAGGATTTAAAACTTACTTTGGCTGAATTGAGTAAAACTATTGAACAATTCCATAAAGTTTCTATGAGTGTTAATGATTTATTGAACACTAATAAAACTCAAATAAATGGTGTGGTTACCAATTTTAATAAAATATCTGGGAATTTCTCAAAAATTTCAGACTCACTTGATAAAGCTGATTTGGGTAAAACCGTTAAAAATTTGAATGCAACTTTAGCAAGAGTAGATGGTATTGTGACTGGATTAGAGTCCGGTAAAGGTTCTATGGGGAAATTATTGAATGATGATGCGTTCTATCAAAATGTTAAAACTTCCACCAAAGAATTGGAATTGTTATTGCAAGATATAAGACTTTATCCAACACGATATGTCAACATCTCTGTCTTTGGTAAAAAAAATAAACCGTACGTCGGTCCTGAAAATGATTCTATTTCCCTAGAAAAAAAATAGTAAATATGAGCTACTTAGACAACATTTTATTTGCCATACTATTGGTAATTGGTTTCGGATATTTTTTTACAAGCGTCAAAAAAATCAGAAGAAATATTAATCTAGGAACGGACGTAAATCGTTCAGATAATCCAAAAGCACGTTGGACTAACATGGCTATGATTGCTCTGGGTCAATCAAAAATGGTCAAACGTCCTGTTGCAGGAATTCTGCATATTATTGTTTATGTGGGATTTGTGGTTATTAATATAGAGTTGCTAGAAATCATAATCGATGGACTTTTTGGTACGCACCGCGTTTTTGCTTTTATAGGAACTACGTATGATGTACTAATTGCTTCTTTTGAAATTTTGGCATTTTTAGTTTTAGTGGCTGTTTTTGCTTTTTGGAGTCGTAGAAATGCAATCAAACTAAAACGATTTGTAAGTTCAGACTTAAAAGGTTGGCCTAAAAATGATGGAAATTACATCTTGTATTTTGAGGTAGTATTAATGACATTGTTCTTATTAATGAATGCTTCTGATTTGCATTTACAGAATGTACCTGGAGGTTTTTCTCATTTTATAAAAGCGGGTTCGTTTCCTATAAGTCAATTTATTGAACCAATTTTTAATGGAATGTCGAATGAATTAGTCATGCTACTTTCTGAAATATTTTGGTGGTTGCATATTACGGGTATTTTAATTTTTATGAATTACTTGTATTTTTCTAAGCATTTACATATCCTTTTAGCGTTTCCTAACACTTATTTTGCTGATTTAAATCCACAAGGAAAATTTGATAATTTAGAATCCGTTACTAAAGAAGTAAAACTAATGATGGACCCTACCGCAGATCCATTTGCAGCAGCGCCAGTTGATGAAAATGCTGTACCAAGTAAATTTGGCGCTAGTGATATTCAGGATTTAAATTGGGTTCAATTGTTGAATGCGTATACGTGTACAGAATGTGGTCGATGCACCTCTTCCTGTCCCGCCAATATAACAGGGAAAAAATTGTCTCCTCGCAAAATCATGATGGACACAAGAGATAGAATGGAGGAAGTAGGAAGAAATATAGATGCCAATAAGGGTATTTTTATTCCTGATAACAAAACCTTATTAAACGATTATATCACAGCAGAAGAGCTATGGGCATGCACATCATGTAATGCTTGCGTGGAAGAATGTCCCGTAAATATCAGTCCACTTTCAATTATTATGGATATGAGACGCTATCTAGTAATGGAACAAAGCGCAGCTCCAATGCCTGTCAATGCAATGATGACCAATATTGAAAATAATGGAGCACCATGGCAATACAATCAGCAAGATAGATTGAATTGGAAAAACGAAAATTAATTTTGTACTAAGCAGAATTTAACAATACTTACAAATAGGTGTTTTTTGACCGTTTGAAAAAAAAATAAAAGTTATGTCAGAGAATTTAATAGTGCCAACAATGGCCGAAATGTTAGCTCAAGGGAAACAACCAGAAGTTTTGTTTTGGGTAGGATGTGCAGGAAGTTTTGATGATAGAGCAAAAAAAATAACAAAGGCATTTGTTCGTATTTTGAATCGTGCCAATGTTCCTTTTGCAGTCTTAGGTACTGAAGAAAGCTGTACTGGAGATCCTGCTAAACGAGCTGGGAATGAATTTTTATTCCAAATGCAAGCCATGATGAATATCGAGGTTTTAAATGCTTATGAAGCAAAAAAAATTGTTACTGCTTGTCCTCATTGTTTTAATACTCTTAAAAACGAATACCCTGAATTAGGTGGAAAATATGAAGTAGTGCATCACACTGAATTTTTAAAATCATTGTTAGATGATGGAAGACTAACAATTGAGGGAGGACAATTCAAAGGGAAACGTATTACATTTCATGATCCTTGCTATTTAGGGAGAGCCAATAATGTTTATGAAGCTCCAAGGGAATTGATCCTTAAATTGGATGCTGAATTAGTGGAAATGAAGCGCTCTAAAGCTAACGGACTGTGTTGTGGCGCAGGTGGTGCTCAAATGTTTAAAGATGCTGAACCCGGAAATAAAGAGGTTAACATTGAAAGAACAGAAGATGCTTTAGAAACAAAACCAGAAATTATTGCTGCTGGTTGTCCTTTTTGTAATACCATGATGACTGATGGAATTAAAAATAAAGAAAAGGAAGGCGAAGTAAAAGTTATGGATATTGCTGAACTGATTGCTAATGCCCAGGATTTGTAAATTGATTACGAATCAAAAATTACGAATTTCGATTTTATAACTCATAACTCAGAATTACCATGTACATTCCATTTGAAAATTTACCCGAAGAGTCTAAAATCTGGATCTACCAATCGAATAGAAAATTTTCAGATGCTGAATTTTCTGAAATAGAAACAGCTTTACAATCCTTTCTTGAAGGTTGGGCTGCGCATGGCACTAGTTTAGAATCTTCTTACCAATTAAAATACAATCGATTTATTATTATAGCCGTAAATCAGGACGTTCAAGCTGCAACAGGATGTTCTATCGATTCCTCTGTAGAATTTATCCAAAGTTTAGAACAAAAATATTCAGTGGATTTATTAGATAAAATGAATGTCACTTTTAAATTAGGAGAACATATTGCCCATAAGCCTCTAATCGACTTCAAGAAAATGGTCAAAGATAAAGCCGTTACAGAGAATACTATCGTTTTCAATAATTTGGTTAACAATATAGAAGAATTTAATGAATCGTGGGAAGTTGCTGCCATTGATAGCTGGCACAGTCGCTTTTTTTAAACAAAACATTCCAATGAAAAAAATAAGCATCAAAATTCTTTTTACTTATGTCTTATTTATTTTTGTTGCTGCAAGTTGTGTTGGTACAAAAATTAATAAGAATAAAGTAATTTTAACCAACGCTCCTGTCAAAGTTCAAAATCTTGATAGTTTGGCTATAACAAATACTCCATTATTATTTGAGTTACAGCCAGAAGGGAATAAATGGGTAGATAGTGTTTACAATTCCATGACTTTAGAGGAAAAATTTGGTCAACTATTTATGGTTGCTGCTTATTCTAATAAAGATTCAGCCCACATTAAAAGTATTGATAAACTAATTATAGATTATAAAATAGGAGGTTTACTATTCTTTCAAGGTGGGCCAGTTCGCCAAGCAAAATTGTCCAATCGGTTTCAATCAAAATCAAAGCTTCCTTTATTTATAGGTAGCGATGCCGAATGGGGTTTGGGAATGCGACTGGATTCAACCTATACTTATCCTTGGAACATGACACTTGGAGCCATTCAAGACATGAAATTAATAGAAAAGCTGGGCGTCCAATTAGGACAGCAAAGTAAACGGATGGGATTGCATTTTAATTTTGCTCCTGTTTTAGATATTAATTCAAATCCAAAAAATCCTATTATTGGTTTTCGTTCGTTTGGGGAAGATAAATTCAAAGTGACGGAACATGCGATTGCCTTAATGAAAGGGGTCCAAAGTCAGGGCGTTTTTTCTACGGGAAAACATTTTCCAGGACATGGCGATACTGCAATGGATTCTCACAAAGGATTGCCCACCATAAATTCCTCAAAAGAAAGGCTGCAAGAAGTAGAATTTTATCCCTATAAAAAAATGTTTCATGAAGGACTTTCTTCGGTTATGGTGGCGCATTTAAACGTTCCTAGTTTAGAGAGTAGAACTAATTTTCCTTCTTCTATTTCTTACAATGTAGTTACTAATATTCTTCAAAATGAATTGGGTTTCAAAGGACTTATTTTTACCGATGCTTTAAATATGAAAAGTGTAAGTGATTTTAAATTGCCAAGTGAAATCAATTTCGAAGCTTTTATGGCCGGGAATGACGTGTTGCTATTTCCAGAAAATGTTCCTGCTGCAATCGAAAAATTTACACTTGCTTATTCACTTAATTTATTTACAGCGGAGCGATTGGCTTTTTCTGTAAAGAAAATACTAAAATTCAAATACAAAGCAGGACTGAACTCGTACAAAGCAATTGAAACGGATAATTTATACAAGGAATTAAATTCAGTTGAAAATGAGGCCTTGCATTATCAATTATATGAGAATGCTATCACTGTACTAAAAAATACTGCAGCTGTTTTACCTATCAAGAATTTGGACCTGCAAAAAATTGCTTACGTAAAAATGGGAGACGACAACAACGATGCGTTTGTTACTACCCTTAAAAAATATGCAGAAGTTACTGTTATAGCCGATGCTAATCTGGATAGCTTGCAAGCGAAATTAGCTCCGTTTACCACCGTTATCGTTGGTTATCATAAATCAGATGTAGCTTTTAGAAATGATGATATGAGAGCAGATGAGATAGCAAAGATTGCATTTTTAGCCCAGAACAATAATGTAATTCTAGATGTTTTTGCTAAACCCTACGCACTCTTGCCCATTACCAATTATCAAAATATAGAAGGGTTGGTGGTATCGTATCAAAATAGTGCTATTGCTCAGGTAGTTTCGGCCGAACTAATTTTTGGTGCGATTGAAGCAAAAGGGAAATTACCTGTTTCTATAAACACTAGTTTTAAAATAAATGATGGCCTATCTACTGATAAATTAAATCGATTGGGATTTACTTTGGCTGAAAATGTAGGGATGGACTCTGAAATTTTAACAAAAATTGATGGTATTGCTGCTAAAGCAATTAATGCTAAAATGACTCCTGGAATTCAGGTGCTAGTGGCCAGAAATGGGAAGGTTATTTACCAAAAATCATTTGGGTATCATACGTATGATAAAACAATTAAGGTTCAAAATTCTGATATTTATGATGTCGCTTCTTTGACAAAAATTTTAGCTACATTGCCTAATGTGATGCTACAATACGATCAGCAAAAAATAAATTTAGAAACAACATTAGGAGCTATGTCTCCTATTTTTAAAGACTCCAACAAACAAAATATTAATTTCAAGGATTTATTATCTCATTATGCAGGCTTACCCGCTGGAATTCCATTTTACAAGGCTGCAATGGATAAATCAAAATTGCCTTCGGAGATCTATTTTAGGAAAAAGTCTGAAGATCAGTTTTCGAAGCAATTGGGGGACAGTCTTTTTATAAGAAATGATTTTAGCGATACTATAATGGAAATGATCGTTAAAAGTAAAATTTTATCAAAAAAAGAATACAAATACAGTGATCTGACTTTTATGATTTTAAAAGATTATTTAGAGAAAACTACCGGTAAAACATTAGATGTTTTGATTCAAGAGAATTTCTATCGCTCCCTAGGGATGAACAATTCTAGTTTTAATCCTTTAACTAAATTTGATAAAAACAGAATTCCTCCAACAGAAACAGATACTTATTTTCGTCGTCAACTGTTGCAAGGTTATGTAAATGATTTGTCCGCTGCACTAGAAGGAGGAGTTTCAGGGCATGCTGGGATTTTTTCGAATGCTATGGATGTGGCTAAAATAATGGAACTGTACCTGCAAAAAGGAAGTTATGGCAATCAACGCTATTTTTCCGAAAAGACATTTGAAGATTTCAATACTTGTTATTTTTGTGCTGCAGGAAACAGGAGAGGAGTAGGTTTTGACAAGCCTCAGTTGGGTCTTGTAGGTCCGACTTGTGGTTGTGCTTCGATGACTAGTTTTGGACATACTGGTTATACTGGAACGATGGCTTGGGCAGATCCTGAAACACAAATTGTTTATGTGTTTTTATCGAATAGAACGTATCCAATTGCTAATGAGAATAGATTATCTAAAGCAAACATAAGAGAAGATATCCAAAAAATAATTTATGAAGCTATCAAGAATTAAATTATTGTTTTAGTAAAAATTTCTTGTCTAAATAGGATTTCTTAAAATAGTTTTAGTTGCGATACCATTATAAAAATTGATACTGCTCGTTGTATTGATATTTCTAATTTAGAATGAAACACTGATTTATTGTATATTTGATAGTACTCCCAAAGACACTTTTTATTTGTATCGTTGACTGCACTATCAAAAGCAAAATTTTTCAAAGTGAAAATAGTAAAAAACATTTCAAAATCTGTTTGGATACTTTCTTTAGTCAGTTTGTTTACAGACGCTGCTAGTGAAATGCTCTATCCTATAATGCCCATTTATCTTAAAACAATAGGTTTCTCCATCGTATTAATAGGGGTTTTGGAGGGATTTGCCGAGGCATTGGCAGGATTAAGCAAAGGGTATTTTGGCAAGTTATCGGATCGTTCAGGCAAAAGAGTTCCCTTTGTGCAAGTTGGTTATGCTTTGAGTGCCATTTCAAAACCAATGATGGCAGTATTTATTTTTCCACTTTGGATATTTTTTGCAAGATCGATTGATCGTTTTGGAAAAGGAATTCGCACAGGAGCAAGAGATGCTATTTTATCGGAGGAGGCTACACCGGAGACCAAAGGAAAAGTTTTTGGTTTTCATAGGGCAATGGATACCTTTGGTGCTGTTTTAGGACCGTTGATTGCCTTAACCTATCTTTATTATTATCCGGAACAGTATCAAACACTTTTTTATTTTGCATTTCTTCCTGGTGTCATTGCGGTTTTGGTTTCTTTGTTGCTCAAAGATAAATCAAAGAATCTCCCCACTGAAAAAAAAGGATTCTCGTTTTTCTCCTTTCTGAGTTATTGGCATTCAAGTCCACGCGAATATAGAAAAGTAGTAGTAGGCTTATTGGCATTTGCAGTTTTTAATAGTTCCGATATCTTTCTATTATTAAAGGCAAAACAAGCAGGGTTAAATGATTCCTACGTAATCGGAATTTATATCTTTTATAATTTAGTTTATGCGACTGTAGCATTACCTATTGGAATTTTAGCGGACAAAATAGGTTTAAAGAAGATGTTTATGGTGGGGATTTCTTTATTTGCCATCGTTTATTTTGGAATGGCTTTTAGTGCTAACATTTATTTAATTGCGTTGTTCTTTTTTTTATATGGTATTTATGCTGCAGCAACTGAGGGAATATCAAAAGCATGGATTAGCACCATTTGTGATCCTAAAGATACTGCTACGGCCATTGGAACATACTCTGGATTTCAAAGTATAGGTGCTTTGATAGCAAGTTCGCTTGCTGGATTAATTTGGTACCGGTTTGGAGCCCAAGCTACATTTTTAACTACAGGGATTGCTACCGTTTCAGTTGTTATTTACTTTTCTTTTTTTCTGAAAGACAAAATTATTAAAAATGAAAAAATCTAAAAAAGAGGTAGTGCACAATAAAGAGGTTTGCGCTGTCTCCAAACAAAAAGCAAGTTCTAAAAATACAATTGAAGGTGTCGGATGTTGCACGTTAGATAGTGATGCTGAGCATCATTCGGAGCAAGATCATGATCATGGTAGTTCAACAGGAAGTTTATTTACGCTTTTTTTGCCTGCAATCATCAGTTTTGTGCTTTTACTGTTGGCTTTGTCGCTAGATCACTTTTTTTCTCAATCGTGGTTTTTGGGATGGATTCGGATTATTTGGTATGTCGTTGCATACCTCACTGTCGGTTTTCCTGTTTTAAAAAAGGCTTTTCATAGTAGTAGAAAAGGAGCTGTTTTTTCATAATTTTTTCTGATGGGCACTGCTACAGTTGGTGCTTTTGGAATTGGTCAATATGCGGAAGGAGTTACTGTAATGTTGTTCTATGCAGTAGGAGAACTGTTTCAAATGCTGGCGGTAAAAAAGTCTAAATCTAACATTAAATCAATATTGGATCAAAGACCTAATTTTGCTACTGTTCTAGAAGGACAGAAAGTGATTTTAAAAAAAGCATCTGAAGTTGCACTTGGTGAAATAATAGAACTAAAAGTAGGAGAGAAATTGGCCCTAGATGGAAAATTACTTTCCCCTCATGCTACTTTTAATACTGCCGCATTAACTGGAGAAAGCAAACCCGATTTTAAGTTGAAAGGGGATGTCATTCTCGCGGGAATGATTAATCTCAATTCCATTGCTCTTGTATTGGTAACAACCAATTTTAAGGATAGTAAATTATCTAAAATTTTAGAAATGGTTCAAGAGGCTACTGCCAGAAAAGCACCAACCGAATTATTTATCAGGAAGTTTGCCAAAATATATACGCCAATTGTCGTCTATCTTGCTATAGCCATTTGTTTGACGCCCATCCTATTTGTAGCGGATTATATTTTTGCAGATTGGTTGTATCGAGCCTTGATTTTCTTGGTTATTTCTTGTCCGTGTGCACTTGTTATCTCTATTCCTTTAGGTTATTTCGGCGGAATTGGGGCCGCAAGTAAAAATGGAATTTTATTTAAAGGAGCTACCTTTCTAGATACGATGGCTGGCATTCAAGTGGTAGTTATGGATAAAACAGGGACTTTGACCAAAGGTGTTTTTAAAGTTCAAAAAGTAGTTACCGTTGGAATTTATGAAACTGATTTAGTTCGTTATGCTGCAGCTATTGAAGGTAAAAGTACACACCCCGTAGGTTCCGCAATAATTGAATTTGCCCACAATAATAATGAAAACAGCATTCATACTAATGTCAGTGAAGTAACTGAAATTCCAGGTCTTGGATTAAAAGGTATTGTTGATGGAAATGAAATAGCTGTTGGCAGTCCTAAACTGTTGAAAAATTTAAAAATTGATTATGATCCCGAATTGGATCGAATTCCTTTTACGGCAATTGCTGTAGCCATCAACCAAAAATATGTCGGGTATTTCCTTATAGCCGATGAGATTAAAGAGGATGCTAAAATAGCTATCGATGGTTTACATAAAATTAAGATTAAAACGATGGTGCTCTCTGGCGATAATCAAGTTGTAGTCACTGCTGTGGCCAAAGAATTGAATATTGAAGATGCTTTTGGAGGTTTATTGCCAGAAGATAAAGTGAAAAAAGTAGAAGCACTATTGCAGCAGCAGGTTAAAGTCGCTTTTGTTGGTGATGGAGTTAATGATGCTCCAGTTATTGCCCTTGCAGATGTAGGAATCGCAATGGGCGGCCTAGGAAGTGATGCTACAATTGAAACGGCTGATATAGTGATTCAAAATGACCAACCGACAAAAATTGTCACAGCAATCAACATTGGAAGAAAAACCAAACAAATCGTTTGGCAAAATATTACGTTGGCTTTTTCTGTCAAATTAATCGTGTTGATTCTGGGTGCAGGTGGATTAGCCTCCATGTGGGAGGCTGTTTTTGCAGATGTAGGTGTGGCCCTTTTGGCAATTTTGAATGCCATACGCATTCAGCGCATGAAGTTTTAATTACCGATAGTATTTAACTTAAATTTCCATAAAACACATTGCTATTTTTATTAAATTCGTTTCATTAAATTACATACATGAAAATTGCAATAGTTTGTTATCCGACCTTTGGAGGTAGTGGTGTTGTCGCCACAGAATTAGGACTAGAATTGGCTCGTCGCGGCCACGAAATTCATTTTATAACGTACAGTCAACCTGTACGCTTAGCCCTTTTGAGCCCAAATGTTTATTACCATGAAGTAAATGTTCCTGAATATCCTTTATTCCATTATCAACCCTATGAATTGGCTCTTTCAAGCAAATTAGTGGACATGGTTAAACTCTATAAAATCGAATTACTTCATGTACATTATGCCATTCCGCATGCTTATGCCGGTTATATGGCTAAACAAATGTTGAAAGATGAGGGAATAAATATCCCAATGGTGACGACTTTGCATGGAACTGATATTACTTTAGTAGGGAATCATCCGTTTTATAAACCAGCGGTTACTTTCAGTATTAATAAATCAGATTTTGTTACTTCGGTGTCCCAAAGTTTAAAAGATGATACCCTTAAGTTATTCAATATTAAAAATGAAATTGAGGTTATTCCAAATTTTATAGAATTAGACAAAAATACAAACGATCCCAGTATTCCGTGTCAACGTTCCGTTATGGCAAAGAAAAATGAGCGCATTATAACTCATATCAGTAATTTCAGAAAAGTTAAACGAATTCCTGATGTGATTAAGATTTTTTATAATATTCAAAAAGAGATTCCAGCTAAGTTAATGATGGTAGGGGATGGTCCTGAAAAGGAAAAGGCAGAATATTTATGCCAGGAATTGGGGATAGTAGACAAGGTTATTTTCTTTGGAAACAGCAATGAAATTGATAAAATTTTATGCCTGACGGATTTGTTTTTACTTCCTTCAGAAACAGAAAGTTTTGGTTTGGCCGCTCTTGAAGCTATGGCGTGCAGGGTTCCAGTTATTTCAAGTAATTCGGGTGGTTTGCCAGAAGTTAATTTTGAAGGTGTTTCTGGTTATTTAAGTGACGTAGGAAATATAGAAGAGATGGCTCAAAATGCCTTAAAAATTTTAAAAGAGGATGCTACTCTTCAAACCTTTAAAGAAAATGCATTGTCTGTTGCAAAACAATTTGATATTAAAAATATTTTACCACTGTACGAAGCCCTATATCAAAAAGCAATCAATAAATATTTATAAAATATACTGTTTTAGTTGGGACTGTAATAGTTCATGGGCTTTAAGAAACATATTGGATTCAACCGTAAAAAAAGAATAATGAAAAAAACAATTTTGTCACTGTTTGTCCTAACGCTCGCTGCTTGCGGTACAACAGCTGTTAAAAGTGCTGATGCAACTAAATTATACGAAGTCTTGACTCAGCAAACAAATGGTGGAGCAAGCATTCGTTTTTTTGAGATACTTTCTGAGCCAGATGAAATTAAAATGCTGCAAAATGATGAAAGTTTAAAACATAAGATTAGTGCGAATGAGGTTCAGAACTCTAATTTTATTATTTTGAATATGGGCGAGAAGGCTACGGGCGGATATGCTATAGGAATTGAGACTGTAACGGAAACCGATAAAAATATTGTGGTAACTGTTAAAGAAACAAATCCCAAAACAGGCAGTATGGTTACACAATCAGTAACTACTCCTTTTTGTGTGGTTAAAATAAATTCTAAAAAAGAAATTATATTTAAATAAAAAAAGGGGCTGTTCAATTTGAACAGCCCCTTTTTATAAAAAAACTACTAATATTAGAATTGGTATCTAAGACCTAATGCAATATCAGAACCATAATTATTTTCGTAATATCCATTTCCTCCAAACTCAGGTCTGAAATCTAAAGAGATTAACAATGGAATGTCAAAATTATATTCAATACCGATATCTCCAGCAGCAAATACAAAAGTATCATTAAATGAATTATTATTATTGTCATCATAACTGTAGCTTCCTACACCACCACCAACACCTGCATACCAGTTGAAACCACCATCGATGTTCCAAACCCATTGGTATAAAGCTGCTAGTTTGATAGCGTTGTCATCATAACCATTATTGTTGTAATTACTTCTATTTCTCCAACCTAAATCAAGCTCAAGTCTATTGTTGCTTCCTAATGCTCTTTGGTAAGAAAGTTCTCCACCAAAACCATTATTTCCACCTAAACGTAAACCTAATGCATTTTTTGAAATATCCTGCGCTTGTGCTGTAAATGCTAAACCAATTAGCATTATTGCTGATAAAATAATTTTTTTCATAAGTAAATTTATATAGGAACAAATGTACCTCTAAAGTTCACGATATTGATTATAAAATTACAAAGAAAAGTTATATAATTACCACATTATTGATAAATGGAATTGGCTTAAAAAGAGCAATAGAGTTTGATGTTCTGTTTTGGAAATTGGGCTTATACAAATGTTTGATAACTTAATATGTCTTCCATTTCAAAAAGATTTTCTTCTGCTACATAATTCATTTCTGAATAATGAAATAATTTCCAGCGTTTTTTATTGTATTCTAATGCCGTTAAGTTTTCAACCCAATCCCCTGAATTTAAGTAAAGTGTAGTGCCATTTTTATTTTCTTTTTTGATTATTTTAGGTTCGTGAATGTGACCGCAAACTACGTAGTCATATTTGTTTTCGATTGCTAAATCAGTAGCTGTTTCCTCAAAATCAGAGATGTGTTTGACCGCTTTCTTTACACTAGCCTTTATTTTCTTTGAAAAAGAGTAGGGCTCTTTTCCTATTTTCAATAAACACCAATTAACAAAACGATTTAAAAGAATGAGATAGTCGTAACCCAAGCCACCCAATTTAGCAATCCATTTGGAATGTTGTACCGAGGCATCAAAAACATCACCGTGAAAGATCCAGGCTTTTTTGCCATCTAGATCCAATACCAATTTGTCACGTAATTCAAAATTTCCCATACTCATGTCACTAAATTTTCGAAGCATTTCGTCATGATTACCAGTTATATAATAGACTTTAGTTCCTTTTGAAGCAAAACTGATTATTTTTTGTATGACTTTTAGATGTGCCTGAGGAAAATAAGATTTTCTAAATTGCCAAATATCAATAATATCACCATTTAGTACTAAAATTTTAGGTTTAATGGTTGCTAAATAATTGTAAAGTGCATCGGCATGGCTGCCAAAAGTTCCCAAATGTACATCGGAAAGGACCACTAGTTCTACTTTTCTTTTTTTCAAGGCATTTGGATTTTAGGTTTACCAAAATAATCGAATTATTAGCAAATGAAATAGAAATAAAGGTTAAGAAATCTAATACAATATTAATTTTATAATAATAAATGTGAATTGTTTCTTAAAACTTTAAACTTTAAACTTTTGAACCTTAAAGTAAAATGGTACTTTTGTTCAAAACTAATTATAATGGCAGGAAATAGCTACGGAACACTATTTAGAATAACAACTTTTGGAGAATCTCATGGTGAAGCTTTAGGCGGAATAATTGACGGTTGTCCTCCGGGAATAACAATAGATTTGGAAGCCATTCAACTCGAAATGTCTAGAAGAAAGCCCGGTCAATCGGCAATAGTTACCCAACGTAAAGAGCCAGACGATGTTCAATTCCTTTCTGGAATTTTTGAAGGTAAATCTACTGGAACTCCAATAGGTTTTATCATTCCCAACACCAATCAGAAATCTGATGATTATTCCCACATCAAAGACAATTACAGGCCCAGTCATGCTGACTATGTATACGATCAAAAGTATGGAGTTCGTGATTACCGTGGTGGAGGACGTAGTTCAGCGCGTGAAACTGCTAGTAGAGTAGTTGCTGGTGCAATTGCCAAACAAATGTTACCGCAAATTAAAATTAATGCTTACGTTTCTTCTGTAGGTCCTATTTTTTTAGAAAAACCATACCAAGAGTTAGACTTTTCCTTGACAGAGAATAATCCTGTTCGGTGTCCTGATCCAGCAATGGCAGTAGTGATGGAAGAGTATATTCGCGATATTAGGAAACAAGGGGATACAGTAGGCGGAACCATAACGTGTGTAATTCAAAATGTACCCATCGGACTTGGAGAACCAGTATTTGACAAACTCCATGCTGAACTCGGTAAAGCCATGCTCTCTATAAATGCTGTAAAAGGATTCGAGTTTGGAAGTGGCTTTTGTGGTGCTAAAATGAAAGGTAGTGAGCACAACGATTTATACAATCCTGATGGATCTACTAAGACTAATCTTTCGGGGGGGATTCAAGGCGGTATCAGCAATGGGATGGATATTTACTTTCGTGTAGCTTTTAAGCCTGTGGCAACAATCATGCAAAAACAGGAATCGCTAGACAATAAAGGGAATATTACTGAGATGACAGGAAAGGGACGTCATGACCCTTGTGTTGTTCCTAGAGCTGTTCCTATTGTTGAGGCAATGGCTGCTATTGTTCTAGCTGATTTTTATTTGATAAACAAAACATATTAATACTAATTTTTAGCTTTTTCCCTATTTTGAAATAACCTTTATTACTAAGATTTAAGTAAGAAAGAATACTACAACAAGGGCTAATTTAAAACTAACACCTACTTTTAATGAATACAATTACAACGAAGAAGCCTTCTTTTTTTGCAGGATTAACAGGACAAATATTAATAGCTATGGTCTTAGGTGCTATTTTGGGTATTGTCATACACAATTGGATTTCACCAGAAGATGCAAAAGCCTTTAGTAAAAAAATAAACATCTTAGCAACCATCTTTATTCGTTTAGTTCAAATGATTATTTCTCCTTTAGTTTTTACGACTTTGGTTGTGGGAATTGCTAAGCTTGGAGACATTAAAGCAGTAGGAAGGATTGGTGGTAAGGCGATGGGTTGGTTTTTTACCGCCTCGTTTGTTTCCTTGTTGTTAGGTATGTTTTTTGTCAATACCCTTAAACCAGGAGTTGGACTTAATTTACCAAGTATCGATTTAGCCTCTGCTTCAGAAGTAACTGCTAAAACACAAAATATATCTTTTGAAAATTTTATTGAACATATTGTACCCAAAAGTATCTTTGAGGCCTTGGCTACTAATGAAATTTTACAAATTGTAATTTTCTCCATTTTCTTTGGTCTAGCAGCTGCTTCATTAGGAGATTATGTAAAGCCAGTTACAAATGCTTTAGAGAAAACATCTCATATTGTCCTTAAAATGGTTAACTATGTAATGAAGTTTGCACCAATTGGAGTATTTGGAGCTATAGCAGGAGTTTTTGCTGTACGTGATTTTCAGGAATTAGCAATTACTTATTTCAAGTTTTTCGGTTCCTTTTTAATTGGAATTTCCTCCCTTTGGGTGGTATTAATAATTGTCGGTTATATTTTTCTAAAAAGTAGAATGACCGTTTTACTGAAAAGAATAGTTAGTCCATTAATCATTGCTTTTGGAACTACTAGCAGCGAAGCTGTTTTTCCAAAATTAACGGAAGAGTTAGAACGCTTTGGCGTCAAAGACAGAATTGTTTCTTTTATGTTGCCCCTGGGTTATTCTTTTAACTTGGACGGAAGTATGATGTACATGACTTTTGCCAGTATATTTATTGCTCAAGCGTACGGTATTGATTTAGATTTGGGAACACAAATGACAATGCTTTTAGTTTTGATGCTAACCAGTAAAGGGATTGCAGGAGTTCCAAGAGCCAGCTTAGTAGTCGTTGCCGCAACCTGTGGCATGTTCGACATACCTATTGAAGGAATTGCTTTGATTCTACCTATTGATCATTTTTGCGATATGTTTCGTAGTGCAACCAATGTTTTAGGAAACGCATTAGCAACATCAGTTGTAGGAAAATGGGAAGGTGATACTGAAACAGAAACGGCTGTTATTGAGTAATAACTTGACGAAGTAATACATACTAAACCTATTCCCTGAGGAGAATAGGTTTTTTTTATTTAAAAAATTCTAAAGTAATTCCGTATTTCAAAATTATACTATTCATTTTAAGTAAAAAGAAGTGTTTTTATATTTATTTTTATTAATAAAATGTATATTTGATAAAACTCAATTGGTTATGTATCAGATACGTATTGTTTTGTTCGCACTCTTTATTATAAATTTTTTTAACGATAGTGTAGTAGCGCAGACAAAGACATTTTCCAATAATGAAATTACAAAATTAACGAATCAAGCTTCCCGTTATTTAAAAGAGGCCAATTTCGAAAAATCCTTAGAGATTTCTAAAATAGCACTGCACAAATCAATTAAAGCTAATGATTTTTTCGCTACAACTATTTCTTACAGTACGATTGCTGCAAATTATGCCGAAATCGCTGAATTTGACAAAGCTATCTTTTTCTATAACAAGGCCATGCTTTATGCTACTAAATCCACAAATGATACTTTAAAAAATAAAATTAATAATAACTTAGGTAACATCTATTGTTTTGAAAAAAAGCAATATCTGAAAGGGATTAATTACTACGAAAAGACGCTTAAATACAGTCAAAAAATAGCAGACAGTAGTCAAATATTTATGACTAAACTTAATATTGCTTGGGCTTATTTTGACGTTGGTCATTTTGAAAAAGGATATCCAAATTTAGAATTTATAAACACGCATAATGAAAAATTTGGTAATAAATCAAATGTTGCAGCAGTAAATATGCTCAATGGAATGTACTATGCGCATCAGGGCAACAATGAGAAAGCAACTTCTTTTTATTTAACTGCCATTGAGAATGGTAATCAATCGAATCAAAGGTCAGATTTATCCTTTGCTCATTTAGAATTTTCGAAGTTTTTATGGAAGAAAGGGGATTACAAGGCGGCTTATGTTAACCTTTCGAAATACAATGAAATTACAGAAGAACTCTACAACACAGAAAAACTGGATAAAGCTAATGTAGCGGGAATAAACATCCAATTAGAAGAGTATAAAAGAGAAATTGATAAATTTGAAATTGAAAAGGAGGCTCAACTTCAAATAATGGAAAAATCTAAAACTATTGTAGTGCTATTTATGGTAATTTCCTTGGTGCTACTATTGCTGCTTTATACTTTATTCAAAAATAATAATTTCAAAAAAAAATCCAATGCGGCACTTTCCAAGACCAATGAAGCGTTAATAATTGCGAAAGAAAAAGCGGAGGAAGCGTCTGTTTTAAAATCACAATTTGTTTCAACTATCAGTCATGAATTGCGAACTCCTTTATATGGCGTAGTAGGAATCACAAATATGCTGCTAGATGAACACAAAGAATTAGCCAACAGTCCACATTTGAGTTCGCTTAAATTTTCCGCCAGATATTTACTATCATTAGTGAACGATATTCTACAAATTAACAAGATTGAAGACAATAGAATTGTTTTGGAAAATTTGACTTTTAATATATCTGATGAAATTAATATGGTCAAAAATTCACTTTCATTTTTGGCTAAAAATAACAACAATAGTATAGCAGTTAAAATTGATGCTGCAATTCCGGAATATCTAATTGGTGATAAATTAAGGCTTTCTCAAATCATTATGAATTTAGTCAGTAATGCATTGAAATTCACTAGAAATGGTAAAGTAACCATTCATGTTAAATTAGAAAAAATAGAAGGTAAATCTTATTTTATAGCGTTTAAAATTGAAGATAACGGCATAGGAATAGCGGCTGAGGATCAGGAAAAGATTTTTGAAAAATTTGTTCAAGTGGGAAGAAAAGAAACTGATTATCAAGGAACTGGTCTTGGTCTTTCTATAGTAAAACAATTATTGGGTCTATTTAATAGTACAATTTCACTTCAAAGTGCCTTAGATCAGGGAACAGTTTTTAAATTTGTGATTCCTTTTGAATATAATCCAGCGAAGACAATTGAACTCATCAATAATATTCAAGTCGATATCACGGCACCACAAACGATAAATGTCCTAGTAGTTGAGGACAATCACATTAATCAATTGGTCACTAAAAAGACCATCGAAAAGAATAACTACAAGTGCAGTGTTGTTGATAATGGCTATGCAGCACTAGAAATTTTGGACAAAGAATTTTTTGATATTATACTAATGGATATCAATATGCCATTGATAAATGGTTTTGAAACTACTAGAAAAATTCGTTTAAAAGGAATAGTAACTCCAATTGTTGCACTAACCGCATTTGATAAATCTGAAATTACAGAAGAGGCGCTTTCTGCGGGAATTAACGACATCATTATTAAACCATTTGATTCCGCTAAATTGTTTAAAATTATAGCTATTTTGATAGCCACTAATTAAAACTTAAGAAATCACTTTGTCAATTTACATCTAACATAAAATCGCTAAACCCTAAACTATTTTAACAGCTTTAAGGTTTAACGATTATAAAGTTATAGAGGCTAAAAGTGAAAATCCTCTTTATTTTATTGTAATTGTTTGATGCTTTTTTTTCGTGATCCCCGGTTTTTTGGCAATCTCAACATGTAGAATCCCATCTTTATAAGTGGCTTCGACTTTACTTTCGTCTACATATTCGGGCAAAGAGAACGATCTATAGAACGACTGATAATTAAACTCTTTTCTAACATAATTATCTTTTTTTCGAGTTTCTTCTTTTTCTACTTTCTTTTCAGAAGAAATCATTAGCATGTTGTTGTCAATTTCAATTTTAAAATCTTCTTTTTTTAATCCGGGAGCTGCTAATTCCACTTCTAATTTATTTTCTGTTTCTTTCAAATTTACCGAGGGTAAATTTGATCCATTGGAGGAGAAATTTTTATCAGTCCAATCGAATACATCTTTTGAAAAGATGTCATCAAATAAAGTATTTACTGATGGGAAAAAGCCGTTTCTTTTAACTAAAGTTTCCATAATTTTGTATTTAATTGTTTTAATATCTTAAATCAAATGTACTGATATAATTTATTCTAATCCAAAATAATAAATACAAAACGTTGAAAAACAAATAGTTGACGTTTATTTACGTATTTTAACTAAAGTTAAAAAGGTATTTCTGACAGTTGAAAACGGTGTTAATACCACCTTTTTTTGTTTTGCTTGCTAGCGTCTGATTTTCTTGATTTATGGGCTCCACCGCTTCGATTAGAGTTGCCTTGTTTTGATGCAGGGGCAGTCTCTGGACTTCCAGAATGCCAACCATAAGGATGGTCACTTACTATTTTTACATCTACTTTAATTAATTTTTGAATGTCTTTCCAATATTGATGCTCATCTTTACCACAAAAAGAAATGGCAACACCTTCATTTCCAGCGCGGCCAGTTCTACCAATTCTATGTACATACGTTTCAGGAATATTTGGTAAATCAAAATTGATGACAAATGGTAATTGGTCAATATCAATTCCTCTGGCGGCAATGTCAGTAGCAACTAAAACTTTGATTTCTTTATTTTTGAAACCATCAAGAACACGTTGTCTTGCATTTTGAGACTTATCTCCATGAATAGCTTCGGCAGCAATATCATGTTTTCGCAAGGCTTTGACAACATTGTCAGCTCCATGTTTTGTTCTTGAAAAAACTAAAACATTAGATAAATTTTCGTTTTTTATTAAATGATATAATAAATTTCTCTTTTCTCCTTTTTCAACAAAATAGACGCGTTGTTCTACATTTTCCGCAGTTGATGAAACAGGCGAAACGGTAACTGTTGCTGGGTCTTTTAAAAACATCTCCGCCAACTCTCTTATTGCAATTGGCATTGTTGCAGAGAATAAAAGTGTTTGTCTGTTGTTAGGCGTCAACTTTACAATTTTTTTGACATCATTTACAAATCCCATATCCAGCATTTGATCAGCTTCATCAAGAACTAATGTATGTAAATGGTCTAAATCTATGAACCCTTGCTTTACCAAATCTAGTAAACGTCCTGGCGTAGCAATCAGGATATCTATTCCTTTTTTAAGCATTTCTACTTGAGGCACTTGGGAAACTCCCCCAAAAATGGTCAGTTGGACTAAGTTTGTGTATTTGCCATATTGGTCAAAATTTTGTCCAATTTGAACGGCTAATTCTCTAGTTGGGGTGATAACTAAGGCACGGATTGGGCTTGCTTTTTTAGACGAACCTACGATTCTATGAAGTTGATGAATAATAGGAATAGCAAAAGCAGCAGTTTTCCCTGTTCCAGTTTGAGCACAACCAATCATGTCTCTTCCAGATAAAACGATTGGAATTGCTTGTTCTTGTATTGGAGTTGCCTCTAAATAGCCTTGTTCAAATACGGCTCTTTGTATACTTTTTGAGAGTGGTAAATCTTCGAATAACATATTTTTGATATTAATTATCTTGTATTAGGTACATAGATAGTCTTGCAAAGATAGTATTAATATTTTTGATGGGTGCTTGTAGGTCCGTCAGGCACTACTTTAGAGTATTTTAGTTAATGAAGTTGGAATTTGAACCGGAGAGATCGTGTTGGATTTAATGAAATCAGTAATTAGATATCCTATCAATTTGCCAATAAGGTGATTGTTTTTTTCTTCTCCTAAATCTGGAGCGCCTTCGCAAATATGCAAATAGGATGCATTTTTATTTTTGCCAAAAAACGAAATAAACTGTCGAAGTTGTTCTACTGAAAAACCGCTCATGGTCATTGCACTACAAGCAATATTTGGAATGGCATCGAGATCTATTTCAATTCCAAAGAAATCGTCATTTACAAATTCTAGCGCGTGTGCCATTTCTTTATCAAATTCCTTTTCTCTTCTAATGCTGATACTATCATACGTGGCATAGCGCACCCGATCTTCGATTTTTTTGATAATATCCAAAACACTTTTGGAAGTGTAGTTTTCATGCAACCCAAAAATAAAATATTTTTTTAAAAAACCTTCTTCATAAGCATACGAAAAACCATTGCCGCTGTGCCGCCCTTCTAGAATTCTAAAATCAGAATGGGCATCAAAATTAATTGCATTTATAGGTTTGCCTTTGGCGAGTGCCGTTCCCTTTATATTTCCATAAGAATTATTGTGTCCGCCGCCAATAACAATTGGTGTTTTGCCTAATTTTACTAAATTAAATATAATGTGTGAAACATCTTTGTCAATTTTATCGACGAGCTGACTCAATTTAGAGCGGTCATCAATATCATTAAAGTCTAGTGATTCTACATTTTTCGTGAGTTTACTTACATCTAGCTGTCCTAGAACCACAAGTTGACTGCCTTTACAAAAACGATTGTGCTGAATGTTTGCAATGCTTTTTATCGCACTATCCCATGCGGAAGCTGCTCCAGGTCTGCCATAATTAGCTCTTATGCCTATATCTTCGGGAATTCCAAAGAGCACATATTTAGCCTCACATTTTTTTAAAAAATCAGTGGGATCTGCATCTTTTGGAATGGTTAACATTTTCTCTCCAAATTTTATTTCGCCACTTCTGTGGTTGGTTATTTTTGCAAGATCTTTGATGGTAAACGGGATAATTTTGTCCATTAAAAAAATAATTTTTATTCAAAAATAATATAATTGTGTTAACTTACGTTATCAGGTGGTTATATAATGTTAAATTTGTAAATAAATTAAAAAATTAAAGCGAGATGGAAAATCAAAAAAGCAGTTCAAGTCTTAAAGCGGTTGTAGCAGTATTGGCTATTTTATTAGTAGGTAGTTTAATCTACATATTCAAAATGACCTCTGATGCAGATACAGTTAAAACAGAATTGAAAGCTACATTGACCGAAAAAGAAACGGTAATGAAAGATCTACAGGAACTAAAATCGACTTACGATGCTGCTATTTCAGAAAACACTTCAATGTCTGATGAGTTAATTTTAGAAAGAGATAAAGTGGTTAACTTAATGTCAGACCTAAGTAAATCAAAAGGGGATGTGGCTTCTTTGTCAAAATATAGAAGTCAATTCAATGCTTTGCAAGGGAATATGAAAGTTCTAATGGCGGAGAACGACAACTTAAAAAAGGCTAACACAACACTTACAGTGCAACGTGATAGTACTGTTGTTGTGCTAGGAGAGTCTAAAAAATACAATGAAGCATTGGTTGGGCAAAACGAAGAATTAGCTAAAGCGGTAGAAATAGGATCGAAACTAACAGTTTTGAACACAAGAGGATCGGCTTTTAAATTACGTAGTTCTGGTAAACAAATTGAAACGGACAAAGCAAGTAGAGCTGATGTTTTGAGAGTTAATTTTACAATTGCTGAAAATGCTATTGCTAAATCTGGTGAAAAAACATATTACGTTCAAGTAATTGATAGTAAAAACAATGTTTTAGGGGACAAGAAAACAGAGAACTTTGGAGAAAACACATTAACCTATAGTTTTTTAACTAATGTGAAATATGAAAATAAAACAATTCAAGTTTCTGAAGATTTAAGAGGAAAAGATTTTGCTAAAGGAACGTATTTTATCAATATTTTTGATAGAGATGTATTAGTTTCTAAAACAAGTTTTATCTTAAGATAATCATTTATAGAAAATTATTTAAAAGAGGAACGTAATGTTCCTCTTTTTTTATGCAACTATTTTTCCTTCTATGAATACGGTGTCAATTAAATTACTGCCAAAAGCATAAGGCAGTTGATAATAGGAGGGAATGGGTTTCGTGATAATTAGATTTGCTTTTTTGCCAATAGTGATACTTCCATGGGTTTCAGAAATTCCCATGGCATAAGCTCCATTTATTGTGGCGGCATTAATGGCTTCTTCAGGCGTCATTTTCATTTTTATACAGGCCGTAGCCACTACAAAATTCATATTTCCCGATGGAGTAGAACCCGGATTATAATCCGTTGCTAGCGCTAAAGGAAGTCCAGCTGCAATCATTTCTCGTGCTGGAGCATACGGAATACTCAAAAAATAGGAACATGAAGGCAGCGCCACTGGCATTGTAGTTGTATTTTTTAAAGATTCAAGATCATTGACAGTCATTACTTCTAGATGATCTACAGAAAGTGCTTCCTGTCGCACTCCAACTTGAATTCCGCCAATAGAGTTGAACTGATTGACATGAATCTTTGGCTTTAAGCCAAATGAAATTCCAGCTTTTATGATTTCTTGCGTTTCGGCAACAGTAAAGTAACCAGTTTCACAAAAAACATCGATGAAATCCGCTAACTTTTCTTTGGCTATTGCAGGCAGCATTTCGTTGATGATAAGATCGATATAACCTTGATGGTTTTCTTTAAATTCTGAGGGGAAAGCATGAGCACCAAGAAAAGTTGCTTTTATCGTAATAGGATAATTTTGAGCTAAGCGTTGAATGACGCGCAGCATTTTCAACTCTCCTTCAACAGTTAAGCCATATCCCGATTTGATTTCTACTGCTCCGGTTCCTAAACGCATCACTTCTTCCAGTCGAAATTTGGACTGGTCGTACAGTTCGCTTTCTGAAGTTTCATTGAGTTTTCTAGCGGAATTTAATATTCCACCGCCACGATTAGCGATTTCCTCGTACGTCAACCCATTGATTCGGTCTACAAATTCCTGCTCTCGGTTGCCGGCATACACAATATGTGTATGACTGTCGCACCAAGATGGTAAAACTATCTTTCCGTCTGCATCAATACACTTTTCTGGATTTATGTTAGGCAAGTCTTCCATTGAACCAAAATCAGAAATAAGCTCATTTTGAATTACTAAATAGGCGTTGTTGATTGTTGGAAGAACCGCCATTTCGGCACCTGAAACCTTCAAAATTGCAGCATCCCGAACCTGCAGTAATTCTTTGATATTGATGATTAATGTTGTCATTTTATATAAAATTACTCTGAAACTTTAATTTCAAACATTTTATCCCAGTTCTTTCCGGTTACAAAAATGGTTTTTGTTTTTGGGTTGTAGGCGATTCCGTTTAGAACATCCGTGTCTGGCAATTGAGTTATTTTTTTCTTCAAATCAGCAAGATTGATAATTGCTTCGACCGCTCCATTTTTCGGATTGATGACTGCAATAGCGTCTTTTTGATACACATTTCCATAAATTTTTCCGTCAATCCATTCGAGTTCATTGATTGCTTTTATTTTTGTTTCAAAAGAATATACGTTTAAGTAGTCAACTTCTTTAAATGTGGCTGGGTCAATAATCCAAATTTTTTCAGTTCCATCAGATTGATATAAATATTTCCCGTCATTTGTCAATCCCCAACCTTCGATAGGTTTGAAATAAGTAAACGTTTTTTCTTTTTTGAAAGTATCTGCGTTATAAACGTACCCTTCATTATTTTTCCAAGTCAGTTGGTACACTTTATTGTTAAGAATTGTGATTCCCTCGCCAAAGTATTTGGAATCAAGTTTAATTTCTTTGTGTACTTTCCCTGTTTTATAATCGGTTTTTCTTAAATAAGATTTTCCATATTGTCCAGTTCCTTCGTATAAAGTATCACGATAAAATTCTAAACCTTGTGTGTAGGCTCCGATGTCGTGTGGATAAGTATTTACAATAGTATATTTCAACAATTTAGGTTGAATTTCAGAAACCAGTTCTACTCTAGCGGTAGCTTCTGAATTTTCTTCTCCAAAATATACCAATGCTTTAAGGTTTTGGTAGCCTAGTTTTTGGTCTTTTAATTCAAAAGTTAGTTTCTCCAAACCCATTTTAGAAGCTATTTTTTTGTCATTTACAAAATAGATGATACTGTCTACTGTTTGTTCTTTTAAGTTCAAAATTTCCATAGAAAGCGCTTCTTGTGGCTTGTATTGTTCCTTAAATTTTGAATTATCAAAGGTGAATGAAGTATTTTCGCCTTTTTTTATCTGGTTACAATTGGCTAAAGTGATTCCTAATAAAATGATAGATAGGAAGTTATAATTTCTCATAGTTTGGATTTTGAATACCCCAATATACAACGATATTTTTAATGAATAAAGCTCTTGCAAAAATATAAAAAGATTGTATATTTGCACCGGCAAGTCCTACACGATCAGCTCCTGCAGACTCCCCCAGGATGGGAACATAGCAAGGGTAAGCGGTTGAGCGATGCGATGTAGGTCGCTTGCCATTTTTTTTAAATTCAAAATAATAAGTAGTCTTCCTTCGGGAGGATTTTTTTATTTTTGGACCTTTCGTATCACAAACAGCAAGAAACATGAATAAAGTAGTTCTAATTACAGGAGGTTCTTCGGGAATAGGGAAATCTATTGGGGAGTTTTTACATCATAAAGGTTTTGTTGTGTATGGAACCAGCAGGAATCCGGAGCGAATCTTGAATTCGGTTTTTCCTTTAGTGGCTTTGGATGTTAGGGATGCAGACTCGATTCATGCGGCTGTTGCCAAAGTGATTGCGACTGCTGGAAGATTAGATGTTGTTATTAATAATGCGGGTGTAGGGATTACAGGGCCATTGGAAGAAATTCCAATGCAAGAGATTAAAAATAATTTTGAGACTAATCTTTTTGGTCCAATCGAAGTAATGAAATCCGTATTGCCACAAATGCGTGCTCAAAAATCAGGATTAATTATTAATGTGACGTCCATTGCAGGTTATATGGGTTTGCCCTATCGAAGTATTTATTCCGCTTCAAAAGGCGCACTTGAACTCATAACTGAAGCCTTGCGAATGGAAGTTAAATCTTTTGGAATCCATATAACAAATGTAGCGCCAGGTGATTTTGCAACAAATATTGCTGCGGGACGATTTCATGCTCCGGTTATAAAAGGTTCAGCTTACGAAACTCCGTACGGAAATACGTTGAAAACAATGGATGAACATGTGGATAGTGGCAGTAATCCAAATGAAATGGCCGAAGCGGTCTATCAGATTATCCAAACTCCGGAACCTAATATTCACTACAAAGTGGGTGCTTTTATGCAAAAAATCTCTATTGTTTTAAAAAGAATTTTGCCTGATAAAGTATATGAAAAAATGCTGATGAACCATTATAAATTGTAATTTTGCACCGTATTTGCGTGAAGGATTGTAGCGGCATCCCTCGCTTTTTAGCGAGGATACAGCGAAAAGCCTGACCCTTGTGGTCACGCACAAATAAAAAACACACACAATTAAATATATAAATACTATGAAATTTTTTATTGACACGGCTAATTTAGCTCAAATTAAGGAAGCACAGGCATTAGGCGTTTTGGATGGCGTTACAACCAATCCTTCGTTGATGGCTAAAGAGGGAATTACAGGTAAAAACAGCATTTTGAAGCATTATGTTGACATTTGTAACCTAGTTGATGGTGATGTAAGTGCCGAAGTTAATGCTTTGGATTACGACGGAATGATTAAAGAAGGCGAAGAATTAGCGGATTTACACGAGCAAATCGTTGTGAAATTGCCTATGACTAAAGAAGGAGTGATGGCGGCTAAATACTTTTCGGACAAAGGAATTAAAACGAATGTAACGTTAGTATTCTCTGCTGGACAGGCTTTATTAGCTGCAAAAGCGGGAGCTACTTACGTTTCTCCATTCATCGGTCGTTTGGATGATGTATCTACAGATGGTTTGGCTTTGATTGAAGAAATCAGATTAATTTATGATAATTACGGTTATGAAACTCAAATTCTTGCGGCTTCAGTACGTCACACCATGCATATTGTAAACTGTGCAAAAATTGGTGCTGATGTGATGACTGGACCACTTTCAGCTATTTACGGATTGTTGAAACACCCTTTGACTGATATTGGATTGGCGCAGTTTGTAGCTGATTTCGAAAAAGGAAATAAATAAAAAAGTTTTCAGTGAGCAGTTTTTAGTCTCAGTTAAATAAAAAAATCCCATTCGCCGCGGCGAATGGGATTTTTTGTTGGTTTGGTTTTGGTTAGTTTGTGTTGAAATTAGTGTGCTCCACCAACTTCTATTTCTTTTCCGATTCCTTGTTTTTCTAAAATTCCAATTACTTTCCATCCGTAGAATGCGATGAAAGCGAAACATAAAACAGGAATAAAGTAAGACGTATGAATTCCGATGATATCCGCTAATTTTCCTTGCAATGGCGGGATAATTCCACCACCTAAAATCATCATCACCAAAAAGGCAGAACCTTGTGATGTGTATTTTCCTAAACCTGCAATGGCTAAAGAGAAGATAGACGGCCACATGATACTTAAGAATAAACCACCGCTCATAAAAGCAAAAATTGCAATTGTTCCGGTAGTAAATAATCCAATAAGCATGGCTGTCATTCCCATTATACCAAAAATCATTAAGGTTCTTGACGGTTGGTCTTTTCCTAAAAAGAAACCAGCGATTTGGAACAAAATTACAAAAGCATACGCGTATAAAGGGGTTACATCTTGTCCAGAAATAGCGTTTGCCGCTAAAACTACTCCAAATGCAACATAAGGAACTACGATAAGTAAAATTTTCTTTAATTGTGATGATGGGTTAAAAACCGTAATGGCTCCTGCCCAACGCCCAATCATTAAACTTCCCCAATACATAGACATGTAGGGTGCTAAAGCTGGACCTGAAATTGAACCAAAATCAGCCGTTACCAATAATTCGCCAAGGTTACTTCCTATTGTAACTTCGACACCAACGTAAGCAAAAAGGGCTAGCATTCCCAAAACTAATTGGGGGTATTTCATAGCTCCCCATCCTTCAGGATTTTTTTGAGCGGTTGTATTGGCAAACAATAAACCAATTACCACTACTAAAAGTGTTGAAACCGTTAATGCTAATCCTAAATAATCTTTTTCTTTGTTCTCTATAAAACGAGTGATAAATTCAGGCTCTTCATAACGAGAAAAGATGTAAGCAAAAATGGCAACCAATATTACAGTGATGGCAATTAAGGTTTTCATTGCTTTATTCGCCGTTTCAAAAGTAGGATCACTTTTTCCAGATGGCAATTTTTTAGAAAATTGAAATAAGGCAGCTGCCAATAAAAATAGTCCTCCTACAAAAACATAAAGAATTCTCATGGAATCCAATGAATCTGGTTTTTGAGCATATTCTTCAATATTTACACCTGCAATAACACCAAATAGAGCAATAGAAACTACGATCGGGCCTATTGTGGTTCCTAACGAGTTGATACCTCCAGCAAGATTTAGTCGGCTTGAAGCTGAATGTGGTTCACCCAGAGACGCTGCAAAAGGTTGTGCCGATGTTTGTTGTAATGAAAAACCAAGTGCAACAATAAATAAAGCGCCAAGTATGAACAAATAACTTCCTTGTGTAACTGCAATTATCATAAGTACAGCCCCAAATGTGCTGACCAACAAGCCATAAATAATTCCTTTTTTGAATCCCCAACCGTTTAGAATGTCTTTTTTAGCAATACTACTAAAAATAAAAAGCAATAAAGCACCAATGTAATAAGCGCCATAAAAAGCAAAATCAATCAGTTGACTTTGAAATTGATCTAATCCAAATTTAGCTTTGCAAAATGGAATAAATATTCCGTTTGAAGCTCCAATAAAACCCCAAAAGAAAAATACGGTTATAAGTGTATAAAGCGCGGAATTATTGGACTTTGTTTGTTCTGAATTCATAAGTATAAAGTGGTTAATGATTATTGAAAAAATACTTTTTATCGCTGTAAGACCGTAAATATATTTGTTAAGTAAATTAAAAAAAAATAATTTAGACTAAATATTGTTAGAATTATTGAATAACCAATTTTTGTTTAAAATACCTGCTTTTTTTTCAAACTTTTTGCTCATTCTGAAACAGAGAGGATTTGGATAAGAGGTTCGATCTATTTTTAATTGGTGAAAAAAGAGTCTTATTTTTGTTATTTAATAAAATTTTAGGCCGACAAGTTGGTTATTCATTTGTTTTGGATTGATTTTTACTAGCTATTTTAAAATAAGTTATCTTTATAAATCAGTTTTAAAAACAGGATATGAAAATTGCTCCAGAAATAAAAAGAGATATTAGTTATGAAAGTGCCGGAAAATTTGAAGAAACACGATTTGAAAAAATTCATATTGAAATTTTCAATACTGCTTCAGAAGCATCAATACTAGTTGCGCAGGAAATCGCTCAATTGATTGCTTCTAAACGGTCTCAAAATAAAATTTGTGTGCTTGGCTTGGCTACAGGTTCATCTCCCATTAAGGTTTATGAAGAATTGGTTCGTATGCATCGCGAAGAGAACCTTAGTTTTAGCAATGTCGTTACTTTTAATTTGGATGAATACTATGCTTTGAAGAAGGAGAATCATCATAGTTATCATTATTTTATGCACGAGCATTTGTTCAATCATATCGATATTAAACCTGAAAATATTAATATTCCAGACGGTATAGTGCCAATCGATGCACTGAAAGACTATTGTATCGCCTATGAAAATGAAATAAAAAATGCTGGTGGACTTGATTTTCAGTTGTTAGGAATTGGTCGCACGGGTCATGTGGGCTTTAACGAACCTGGTTCTCATATAAATTCGGGTACCCGAATAATAACTTTAGATCATATAACAAAAGTGGATGCTTCATCTGATTTTAATGGAATCGAAAACGTCCCAAAAAGAGCCATTACCATGGGTGTTTCAACTATTCTTAAATCTAAAAGAATTGTTTTGATGGCTTGGGGCCAAAATAAAGCCGATATTATTAATAGAACAACGCAAGGCGAGATAAGCTCAGAAATTCCAGCGACTTTTTTACAAAACCATACTAATACTACTTTTGTTTTGGATCAATCAGCGGCTTCAGAGCTAACCCGTTTTAAAACGCCGTGGCTCGTTCAAGACTGCAATTGGACCGTAGAACTTAAATGTAAAGCGATTGTTTGGTTGTGTTTAAAAACCAATCGATCCATATTAAAACTGACTGATAGAGACTACAACAATAACGGCATGTCTGATTTGCTTGCTTTAGAAGGATCCGCATACGATTTAAATATTACTATGTTCAACGTTTTGCAACATACCATAACCGGATGGCCTGGAGGAAAGCCTAATAAAGACGATTCAAAAAGACCCGAGAGAGCAAATCCAGCTATAAAGCGAATCATTCTATTCAGTCCGCATCCTGATGATGATGTGATTTCCATGGGAGGTACTTTTTCAAAACTCATAAAGCAAGGACATGATATTCATGTAGTATATCAAACTTCAGGAAACATAGCAGTTACTGACGAAGAGGCTTTAAAATATGCGGAAGTAGGCAAAGACTTTGTGGGTAGTGATGAGTCTAAAATTAATTTTGAATCCGTAATTGATTTCTTGAATAACAAGTCAGAAAACCAAATGGATTGTTTAGAAGTTCGCAGACTAAAAGGACTTATAAGACGGCGTGAATCCCATGCTGCAGTGCGATACATAGGCTTGAAAGAGTCGAATATTCATTTTCTAGATATGCCTTTTTACGAGACAGGACTAATAAAAAAGAATCCAATAAGTATTGAGGATATCGCAATTGTGAAAGCAATTATCAAAAAAATAAAACCGCATCAGGTTTTTGCTGCGGGTGACCTTGCCGATCCGCACGGAACACATGAAGTTTGCCTTAACGCAATTTTTGCTGCAATGGCCGCTTTGAAAGTTCAACCTTTTATGAACGATTGTTGGTTATGGCTGTATCGGGGCGCTTGGCATGAGTGGGAAATTCATGAAATAGATATGGCTGTTCCGCTAAGTCCTGAGGAAGTTATGCTGAAAAGACACGCTATTTTGTACCATCAATCCCAAAAAGATCGGGTGATGTTTCAAGGCAATGATTCTAGAGAATTTTGGGTGCGCGCCGAAGAACGCAATAAGCATACAGCAAAATTGTATGATGATTTAGGCTTAGCTGAATATGAGGCTATCGAGGCTTTTAAACGTTTTGATTATTAAATTTTTTTTGAATACCTATTAGTTATGAAGTACTTTTTAATTTTGTTAATGGCACATTTTATCTCGAATGCTCAGATAAAGGAAGAACAATTAAACCTCATGCCTTGGCCTCAAAACATAAATTTGGGCACTGGTACTTTTGCTTTAAGCAAAAATTTTAAGATAAATATCACGGGAAACCCTAATCCACGGATTTTCATTGGCGCTACTAATTTCCTGCGAAGATTAGATGGCAGAACGGGATTGTTTCTGGAGCAAGCCTTTTTAACGAAGATCAACGAAAAACTAGAAGCCGAATTACAAATTAATTGTCTTCGCAATGGAAGAATTGAAATTAACGAAGATGAAAGTTATCAGTTGACCGTTACTTCCAATAAAATAATTATTAATGCTAGTAATGATTTAGGGGCTTTGCATGGCTTGGAAACTTTATTGCAATTGCTTCAAAATAACAGTACTTCGTATTATTTTCCAGTTGTTGAAATATCAGATTCACCACGTTTTACTTGGAGAGGCTTGATGATTGATGCGGCACGACATTTCCAGCCGGTTGATGTTATTAAAAGAAATCTTGACGCTATGGCTTCGATGAAAATGAATGTTTTTCATTGGCATTTAGCCGATGATCAAGGTTGGAGAATTCAATTGAAAAATCATCCAAAATTAACAGAATTAGCCTCAGATGGTAATTTTTATACTCAGGAAGAAATCAAAAACATTGTACAATATGCTGGTGAAAGAGGGATTTTGGTTATTCCCGAAATTGATGTTCCTGGACATGCTTCGGCATTGTTGACTGCGTATCCAGAAATAGGAAGTAAAGTAGGCGAAGGCAAAATTAGGTACGAAGTACAAAGAAATTCAGGAATTTTCAATGCAACTTTAGACCCAACAAATCCAAAAACGTATGAAATTTTAAGCTCGATTTTTGATGAAGTATGTCCACTGTTTCCGGGTAGTTATTTTCATATTGGTGGTGACGAAAACAATGGGAAAGAATGGAATGCCAACCCCGCTATTCAAAAATTCAAGCGTGATAATAATTTAATGAACAACCACGATTTGCAAACGTATTTCAACATGAAGCTGATTCCAATGTTGAAGAAACACAACAAGAAATTAATGGGTTGGGAAGAAATAATGACTGAAAACATGTCTAAAGATGCGATAATACATGCTTGGAGAGGGACAAATGAAGGTCAAGAAGCTGGTGGAGCTTTGATCAAAGCCGCAAAGAGTGGTTACAATACCGTTTTGTCTAATGGGTATTACATTGATTTGATGCTGGGTTTAGAAAGTCATTATTTGAATGATCCCTTACCTAAAAAAATCATTCTTAGTCCAGAAGAAAAAGCTAGAGTTTTAGGAGGCGAAGCAGCGATGTGGAGCGAACTCGTAACACCTTTAAATATAGATTCGAGAATTTGGCCAAGAACCGCCGCAATAGCTGAGCGATTATGGTCAAATGCAGAAGTGACTGATATGAAAAGCTTGCGCAAAAGGTTGAAAACTATCTCTTTTCGATTAGAAGAACTCGGAATTACGCATATTAGAAACAAAGAAGTGATTTTGAGAAACATCAGCAACAATCAAGATACACGAGCATTGAATGATTTTTCGAACCTATGTGAACCACTGAAAAATTACAAGCGCAACGGAGGCGGAAAAAAATACCGCATGCATTCTCCATTAACCTTATTTGCGGATGCTTGTAATGCCGATGCGGCTCAGGCTTTGGATTTTAACGAAACAGTCAATACCTATCTAGACAATAAAACCGTTGCTAATAGTAGCGCTGTGACTAACTTTTTTAAGAAATGGGTTGTGATGAATAATGATTTAATTGCTTTAAGTACCAATGCTCCTCTTGTACAGCCCCTTTTGCCTTTGTCTCAAATTTTGAGTGATTTAGCAGAGCAGCTTTTACTTGAAATGGATAAAAAACAGAAAGTAAATCCAACTTTAATGAAGGATTTATTAGAAAAATGCAATACTAGAAGTCCTGCCGATGTCGAATTAGCTGTTTACACGAGCCTGAAAAAATTAGTAGAAATAAAATAAAGTTAACGCAGGCTTTCTGAAATAAGATATTTGAATTCCTGTTCGTCGCGACGAACAGGATTTTTTTTTAAATTACTACAAACGAGCGTAAATTTTACTGCTCAAAATGTATTTTTGGAATTCAGTAAATCGGTATTTTTTTCGTATTTTTGCAAAAATTTTATAAAATAAACATTCATGTTAACAGTAAATAATTTATCAGTTCAGTTTGGCAAACGAATTTTGTTTGACGAAGTAAATACGACCTTCACACACGGCAATATTTATGGAGTTATCGGAGCCAATGGCGCTGGAAAATCTACTTTTCTTAAAATAATTGCAGGTGAAATGGATCCAACTTCAGGCCATATTCATTTGGAACCAGGTAAACGTATGTCGGTTTTAAACCAAAACCATAATATGTTTGACGAAAGCACCGTATTGGAGACTGTTATGATGGGGAATAAAACCCTTTATGCGATCAAAAAAGAAATGGATGCTTTGTATTTAGATTACAACGACTCAAATGCGGACAGAATAGGAGAGTTGCAAGTTCAATTTGAAGAAATGAATGGTTGGAATGCGGATTCTGATGCGGCATCGATGTTGTCCAATCTTGGAATCACAGAAGAGCATCATTACACTTTAATGGGAGATTTGGAAGGAAAAATAAAGGTTCGTGTCCTTTTGGCACAAGCCTTATTTGGAAATCCAGATTTGCTTATTATGGATGAGCCGACCAATGATTTGGATTTTGAAACTATTGCTTGGTTAGAAAATTTCTTAGCAAATTATGAAAATACAGTTATCGTAGTTTCTCACGACAGACACTTTTTAGATTCTGTTTGTACGCATATTTCGGATATAGATTTCAGCAAAATAAATCATTATTCAGGAAACTATACATTCTGGTATGAATCCAGTCAATTAGCTGCTAAACAGCGTGCACAGCAAAATAAGAAAGCTGAAGAAAAGAAACAAGAGTTAGAAGAATTTATTCGTCGTTTTAGTGCGAATGTAGCCAAATCCAAACAAGCTACCTCTCGTAAAAAAATGATTAGTAAGTTGAATATTTCGGAGATAAAGCCATCAAGTCGCCGTTATCCAGCAATTATTTTTGATCAAGAGCGTGAAGCAGGAGATCAAATTTTGAATGTGCAAAATTTAAGCGCTACTATTGAAGGAGAAATTTTGTTTAAAGGAGTAGATTTAAATATGGCCAAAGGCGATAAAATCGTTCTTTTCTCTAAAGATTCACGTGCAACAACAGCATTTTATGAAATATTAAACGGAAATAAAAAGGCAGATTCAGGAACGTATGATTGGGGAGTTACAACAAACCAAGCGTATTTGCCGGTAGAAAACCATTCGTTTTTTGAGAGTGATTACACACTTGTAGACTGGTTGCGTCAGTGGGTAAAAACTGAAGAGGAACGGGATGAGGTAAACATTCGTAGTTTTCTTGGAAAAATGATTTTCTCAGGAGAAGAAGCTTTGAAAACATGTAGAGTATTATCTGGAGGAGAAAAAGTACGTTGCATGTTGTCTCGAATGATGATGGAGCGAGCTAATGTTTTGATGCTGGATGAGCCTACGAATCACCTGGATCTAGAATCGATTACGGCTTTTAATAATTCATTAAAAAACTTTAAAGGATCCGTTATCTTCACCACACATGATCATGAATTTTCTCAAACGGTTGCAAATCGTGTGATTGAATTAACGCCTAATGGAGCAATTGATCGTTATATGACTTTTGACGATTACTTAGATGATGAAAAAGTACAGGAATTAAGAGCTAAAATGTACGCCGTTTAAAAGCAGTTACATCCATATAAAATGGAAATCTCCCACAATGTGGGAGATTTTTTTTTAATACTAAAGTCATGTATTCTTGGTCATTTGTGTTTACTGTTGCAGTTGCTATGTCTTAAAAAAGCTAAACAAAATCTATTGATAGTGGTATATAGTACCAACTAATTCCTTTGTATTAATACTAAAATGGATATCCAATAGCCAAATTAAAAACTAAATTTTCTCTGCGCCATGGACCACTTCCAAAATCAATTTTATCCAAAACCCAACGGTCACCGTCAGCTAAATATGGTTTTCGTAATGGGAAGGCAAGATCTGTTCGAAGAATTAGAAATGAAAAATCAAAACGCAACCCAGCTCCAGCTCCAACGGCTATTTCATTCATGAATTTTTTCGAAAATTTGGCTCCTGGTTTCTCTGAATTTTCATTCAATAACCAAAAGTTTCCCGCATCTAAAAATAAAGCACCTTTTACTAATCCGTAAATTTTGGCTCGGTACTCCGTATTAAATTCCAATTTTAAATCACCGGATTGATCGGGTAAAAAAGTACTGGTATTTGCCGAGGCGCCATCAAAGCTTCCAGGTCCAATAGAACGGGCTCTAAAAGCTCGTAAACTATTAGTTCCGCCTATAAAAAATTGTTTTATAAAAGGCATTTCTCCTGAATTTCCATAGGCAAATCCGGCACCTACAATGATTCGGCTGGCCAGTTGGGAATCAGGTCCTAGTTTATAATAATGTCTAAAATCATTTTCTATTTTTACAAACTGGCTAAAAGGAACATCAAAAATTTTAATTGTATCCCCTTTTTTACTATTTGCTCCTGTAACTAATCCAGCTACATTTCCAGCTAAATCGATTGTGCCTTTGTAATAGAAGGTGTTTTTCTTCCTTTTTTGCAAGGTGTTGGTGTACGTATAAGAGTAGGTTGGCCCAAAGATTAATTGTTTTTCAATCACTTTTCCTAACGATTCATTTGCCAAAATTTGCTCTTGATACAAGGGAGTAACGTTTTGTGGACTGGCGTAGGTAATCTCCGTAATATTAAACAAATGTTCTTTTCGTTCATTTTCTTTCCACAAATAGCCGAAAGATCCTTTGAAGGTTTGTAAAGAATACAATTTGGTTCTGTTTTGGAATTCATACCCTAATGTTGCTTTCGTTTTTGGTACAAAACCACTGGGAGAATTAAGCTTAAAAGGAGCTACTAATCTTGGCCAAACCAAATTCGCCTCCGTTCCAAAACGGTATACATTAAACCCATTATTTTGTCCGGAAACTTGTACTTCAACCCCGCCAAAAGCAGAAATAGTCAACAATTCTGCACCTCTGAAGGTATTTCGGTTGCTCCAGTTTAAACTCAGTTCCGTTCCCGTGTAATTTGCTGAATTGGTTTTAGCCAATAGTTCTAGTCGCAGGGATTTCTTGGGTAAGGGAGTAAGATAGTAGTAGACATCTAAGTAATTGCCAATAGTATCTGAAACTCTGAACTGGTTTTTTACAAATTTGAATGTTCCTAAATTCACTAAGCGATTCAACGATAAATTATGATCAGTTCGGTTGTACAAATCATTTTTTTTGAAGTACAAAGCCCGATCAAAAATTCGGGGTTTGAATAAATTTTCAGGATCTATGATGGTGAGATCGTTGTATTTTTGGGTAGAGTCCCTATCAATTTTTAAACTATCATTGCCAATTGTGTAATTAGGATAGACGATAATTTTATTAATTCTATAGGGAGTTTCTGCTAGTTTAGGTGCTTCGTCCTTAATTTTTACGATAAGATCAACCTGATGATCAGCGACAGTACTATCAACTTGAACTTTCAGATAATCGGGGTTGAAGTAAAAATAACCTTCTTCTTTTAGTCTAGCATCAATACGAACCCTTTCCTCTTTTATCCGCTCAAGGCTGTATCCTTCCTCTTTTTTTAATAGACTTCGGCGTCTGGTATTTCTTATTTCTTTTGCGATTACTGAAGAATCTAGCGGAAATTTTACTTCTTTGATTTTGTATTGTTTTGCAGGGTTTACAAGATATTCTGCACTTACTTTTTTGCCTTTTCGTGTGGAATCTGCCGCTGTTTTAGCATTGAAAAACCCACTGTTTTCAGAGAAATTTTGCAAAACACTTTTGTTGTATTCTAAATCTACTTGGCTGTATAAAACAGAAGCTTCGCCCACTTTGTTCCTCAACCAATAGCGCCATCCTTTTTCTTTCTTTGGCTTTCCAGCCAAATTGTACAGGTACAATTTAGGTCGCAATCCTAGAAAAACACTGTTGGGTTTGGGCCTAACAATAGCCTTTAACTGGCTTTTTAATACTTTGTTTTCCTTTTTAGTAGTTTGCTTTCCTTCCACTTTTACTTTTGCGCCAGTGTACAACAATTCTCCTTCCGGTAAAAACCGAGTGTTGCTGCACGATGAAGCGAGCACGGCTAATAATAGAAAATATAGTAAAGAGCTCTTATTCATCTGACTTATTTTTTGATTCTTGTTTTGCTTTTATAGTCGCTTTTTTTGCTTCACTTTTTGCAAATAACTCTTTAAATTTATTATAGTCCAAAGTAATAACAAAGGCGATGCCAGTTTCAACTACTTCACCTTGAAGTGCTACTTGATACTTGTTCACACGGTACACTCTTATTTTATACCTTCCATCTTTTGAGAGTTGATAATCTAGCGAAACATCTCCTGCAATATTACTTGCATTCTGGTTGACTTGTTGCGGTCCTTCAATGCCAAAACTGCTTCCAACAGTTACTTTTAAACGGTCATTTAATAATTTCTTAGATATTCCAACATTCAAATCAGTCTTGTTTTGCTGCTGCCCAGTGGTATAATCATTCGAAGTATTTAGATCAAAATTAAGTTCGACGCCTTCAATTAGATTACTCGCCAAGTTATTGAGTTGCTGTGACAAAATTTTACTAGCACTTTCTCTGGCTATGGTTGAAACATTGGTTCCTCCAGTTTCACTTGCAAATGGATTTTCACCTATAAAGCGATTCAGCAGGAGTAAGGCAAAAACCTGTTTGTTCATTTCATCAGGTTGTTGACGTAATTGCGTCAATTTAGCCTGTGTCGAATTAATAATTTCTGTTGAAACACTGTTATTCCCTTCCGGCAGAATAATGTCAAAGGAAATAGTTGGTTTCATTAATTCCCCTGTCATTTTAAGATTGGTTTCAAAAGGAATTTTTTGCTTATACGTATTTCTTATCTCGGCAGTAACCGATCCTAGTTGATCGTTGATTAAATCGATTGGAGCAGCTTCTGTTTTATAAATTGCCGTGATATTTATATCGGCCATTGTAGGTTCTCCAGTCCAGAGAATATAACTTCCTTTTTTTATGTCGAATTTTCTTTTGATTGCGTTAAAATTCATTTCGTAACTTCCTTCAGATAGCTCGTATCTGCCGGTTAGTGTTGTTTTTCCTGAGGGATCAATTCCACCGTTCAACTGTGCTTCTCCTTTTAATTTAAGGAAATCCCCATTGGCTTTATCGATAACCAGCGATAATTCAGCATCTTTATCTATTTCAATATTTACTGAGGCGTTGATTCCCTTTATATCCATTTCACTGTTCAGTTCATCTAAAGCAATGGTTTCAACTAGTTGAGGTTTATCTTGGTCTATAAATTCTACAATACCTTCTCTATCGGCTATTGATGGATCTGATTGTGGCAATACAACAGTAAATTTAGTGTCTTTATTTATTTTGATATTGCCCTCTACAATAGGATTTTCAAAATTCCCAGATACTTCTAAATGGTTGTCTAAATACAATTCACCATAATACAGATCATTGTCCTTAGCTTTGGAATTAACGGCTTTAAAATTTTCGGCATCAACGGTTAAATCAAAACCAAAATTCCTAAAATTGGTACTATTAATTTTACCGTTGATGGCTAAGTCATTTTCCAGCTCATCCTTGATAATAAAATTATTAAAAATAATAGCATCGTTGGTAAAGATTATTTTATCATTTATAGATTTGAATTGTGCATTAAGTTGTGTCGCTTTGAAACCGATAGCATTAAATTGTAATTCCCCAACAACTTTTGGTTGGGAGGTATTTCCTGTAATTTTGAAATTCCCGTTCAAAAAACCAGTGCTTTCGGTTATGTTATCCAAAGTGAAGCCTTGAATACTTTTCAAATTTAGTTTTTCAATATCCAGACTCATATCAAAACTACTCTGATCCGTTTTGTAAAATCCTTCTAGAGCAACTTGATTTCCTTGCCCTGTGATTGCAATTAGGGCATCATATTGGTTTGCAATGCTATTATTGACTTTGATGCTTATGTCGCCCACAGTATCTTTTTTGAAAGTAAAATTTTCAATGTTTAAGTCTGAGGTAAAAAGAGGGGTGGTATTTATATTTTTTACCAATGCATTTCCATTGATCTTACCGCTAAGTTGTAAATCTTTTTTCTCAACAAAACTCGTGATAGTTTTAATTTCAAAATCGTTAAAAGCAATTGCTATTGGAGCATTTTGGGTAGTCGATTCGGATTCAATCCGAAGCTTACTTTCCTCTTTACTCAACTCAAATTCACCTACATAAATTCCTTTTTTGCCAAAACGCACCAAATTGTCTTCTGCTATATTCCATGATTCGTAGTTCAGCAACAAATTAGTTGGATCCAGATTTATTTCGTTATTTCCGTTTATGCTCTTTAATGTTCCCGAAATTAAATATCGTTCCACGTCCTTAGCATCTTTTAATTGCAAGGTGTAATCCACGCGGTTGATTTCCACTTTACCGGTAATACTGGTGTGTGGCAACTGAATTTGTTTGTTTTGGATGTCGTCTATAACAAAGTTATAAACCAGCGCTTTGTCTTGTGTATCGATTTTTAAAACGGCATTTGTAATGGTGTTTTCTGCGTAAATTAGTTTTGGAATACTACCATTTAAAACAATAGAATCATTTACAGAATTGTATTTTCCGGTTACAGTAATAGGTTCTAGACTTTTCAAATCAGGAATCATTTTTATTATAATCGGGCTATCTTTTATGTTAATTGCAAAAGCAAATTGTTGGTTTTCAACTGCTATTTTTTTTGAATTCGGGCTGCTATCATAATATTTTGCAACAGAATTGGATACGGCATCAACAATTTTCGAACCCTTATATTTTCCATTAACTTCAGCATCTAAAAAAGGAGCTTTTATGGATAATGTGTTTTTCTCAGTTGTTGATGTGGCTACCACTGTAATAGAATCTATAACAAATTGATCTTTGGCATTGATAACCGAAATGCTATGTGCATTGATTGTTCCATTTAGGTAATCTAAATTTGCCGATTGAATGTCAGCATCAACAATACCTCTTATTTTTAATGGTCCTGCATGTAAATTTAACTTTTCCAAATCTGCAATATCCACATTTAATTTTAATTTTCCAGAAGGATACTTGTCTCTAAAACTACCGCTACTCACGACATCAAAAGTCAGATTAGGATCTTTAGCGGAAGCAATTGCGTTAAAGTTTCCTTTGGCAATAGCTCCTTTTACATTTATATTTTTGTAAGTATATTTATTGTAGTATGCTTTTTGAATACTTCCGTTTAAGGAGGCTACTGCTGTTTTTGGATCAAAACCAGTTCCCTTAATGTTGGTCTTTAAAGTTACTTTTCCAATGGAATCATTTTTGATAAACTTACCTAAATCAAAATTAGTCAGTTCAGCTTGGACATTATATTTCTCATAATTTTTCCTAGTTTGATCGAATGTTCCTTTGATTTTTGCATTACCAAAGCTACTAATCAAATTCATGTTGGTATTAAAATCGGTAATCGTTCCTTTAAAAGTTCCTTTAGCGCTGAATTGTGATGGGAGCTGAATAGAATTTGGAATTGTTCCTTTAGGTAAAAAGCCAACAAAATCTGTGGCACCCGATTGTAAATCTTTTACGTTCAGGTCAAAATACGTTTTGTTGATATCTGGCAAACCAACAATGCTTCCGCTGGCTGCTACTTTTGTATTTCCAATGCCGCTAATAGCAATGGATGGGAATTGCATGTTTTTTATTTTCCCTTTTACGGTTCCATTGATTAGCAAAATAGCATTAGGATTACTGCTAAATGGATTTGTATTGTTTAAAGTAGGGGCAAAAAGTAAAATGTCTTTGACTCCAACTTTACTTTTCTTAAAATTAGCTATTAATCCTAATTCCCCAGGATTTTTGGCTAAAGATGCAAGGGATGGATAGCCAATTCGGATTTCATCTTTTAATTCTGTTTGCGGTGTTTTTAAATATAATTTTTTAAAGAAAGCATTCTTTTTTCCGTAGAAAAAGTCAGCAGTAAAAGATTGAATGTTCAAGCCACTTTTGTCTTTTACAGAAAGGGAATTAGCCGTTCCAGAAATGTTTTCCGGATTGTAATTCAACGCATCCACTTGCAAGTTTAAATTGGTAAGATTTAAATGGTTGTAATCGATCCCTTTTTGTGATGGTGCGACATTATTATTATCGTAGCGAAAATTAACACGTTTGAACTCCGTTGAATTTACTTTGACTTGCCAATTCGTAGATTGTGTGTCATTAGATTCTTGAGTAGTATTTACTTTATCTGATTTACCAAGAGTTAGTGCACCTTCTACGCCGGTAAGATTGAGACTTTCAATAATAGCAAATTTATTATTGAGATCCATTTTGTCAATTTTAGCAAGAAGCTTTTTTAAATAAAAAGTAGTAGCTAATTTTGTGACTTCATTTTCATAATCAAAATCTATTTTGGCTAAATCCATTTCTCCAAGTTTTAAATTTAAAATGGATTCTGGCTCATTTTTTATCGTAGCTTCTAATGTGGAAATGGAGGGTTGCGCTATGCCTTTTTTTAGTTTGAATTTCAAACCATTGATTTTAGCTTTTGGAATTTCAAAGCTCATTTTGTCCAGATCGAAGGTTTTGATTCTTGTTTCAAAATGATTTAGATTAGCATAAATCGTTGTGTTTGTGGTGACATCCTTGTATTTAAATTGAACGCGATCCAGCTTGATTTCTTCGACAGAAAATTGCATGGGTGGCGAATTACTTTTTTGCTTTTCTGGTGAAGCGAATGCTTTGATAATGTAATCAAAATTAAAAATAGCCTTAGAATCTCTGCTTAAATTAGCAGAAATACCTATTAAGTGAACAGAATTAATTTCGACTTTATTGTTCATTAATTGAAATAAACTAATGTCAACAGCCAACTTTTCTCCAGCAAAAAGAGTGTCTTTTTTTTGATCTTGAAAATAAACGCCTTCCAAAATCACTTTTTTAGGCAGACCAATTTCTAATCGGTCAATGGTCACTTTGGTTTTTATTTTTCCTTCCAGGTAGGCTACCGCTTTGCTTTTAGCATAATTTTGAACAGAGGGGATTTGAATGACAATAACCACTGCTAAGAATAATAGAATTACAGATCCTATTATCCAAAGGAAAATTTTTAAACTTTTCTTTAAATATTTTTTCAAACGAGGTAAATTTTTGGCTAAAAATAGCAAATTTAAATCAGAATTGCAATTTCAATCCCAAACGCAATAGCCTATAAAGGTCAAAAATTGATTGTTAAAAAGCTTATATAGTTTACGAATAAAGTTGTAAAATTATCGAGTCTATTTACATTGAAATAAATGTTCTTTAGGTCTTATAAATGGGAATTTCATTAAAATGTTCCGCTACTTTCTCCTCCAATAAAAGGTCTTTCACAGCCATTAAAATCGCTTTGTTGGCGGTAAAAAGTTCCCTATTAAAATTAATGACTGTCGTTATATCGATACTTTCAATTGTAGTAAGTTGCACATCTGTGTAAAAGGTATTAAGCGCCGAGGTGTAGTTTTTTTGAATGCTATTAAATAAAGATACAAGTTCGTCAAAACTAGACTGTTTTTCTTTGAATAAGAGTCCATTTAATTTTAAATAGAGGCTTTCAGTTTCTTTTTTGTTGTGCATAAAAAACTGGTATTTGATATCTTTTGAAGAGTGGCTCAGATTTGTAATATTACTATGAATATCTTTTACACTTTTGACGGCATGCATAGCACTTCGTACGGCTGATATTAATTGGTTGAGTTCTGAACTTTGTTCACTGTTCAACTTTGCTCTTAATTTTAGATGGAACGCCTGTAACTCACCTTGGAGCTGTTTCAGAAACTCATATTTTTCTTCACTTGTTTTCGAATTATAGTTCCGTTTTTCATTAATTGCTGTAAAATCACTTTGTTTGTGAAAATCGAAGTTATTGATTTTAAATAATTCCAGATTGAAAAGTATTGAGTTGTGTATAAAGTAGTTGGCTTCTAGACGAAATAAATCCAGTGCCGATTCCGGTTCCTCAATGGAAGCATGGCCTATAAAAGCCGCAGTATTGCCATCCGTATTTTTGAAAAAACGCTCTAAAAATTTAGTAAATGAATCTAATACTGGAAGAAACAGCACGATGGCTAATAAATTGATCAGACTAGAAAAGGTAACCAAACCAATCAACGGATCTTTAATTTTTATAACGTCAGTAATTAGTAATAGAATGGGTTTTAATAAGATAAATGCAATGGCAGTAATGAAAATATTGAAAAATAAATTGCCCAGAGCTACCCTTTTTTTGGAAGCATTGCCACCAATGGCACTTACTAATATTTTAATAATTGTGCCAGTTTCTCCGCCTAAAACTATAGCAGCTGCCATAGGAAATCCAATTGCTCCAGCGTTTAATGCACTTAATGTCAGTGCCATGGTCACGGAGCTTGATTGTACAATCAGTGTAATTAAAAAACCAATAATCAGAAAAACAAGTAATGGCATGGAAGCATAATGCGAAAAATCAAAGTGCTGAACTTGTGATTCCATCGCTGATTTCATAAAGGAAAGTCCGATGAACATCAATCCAAATCCCAAAAGAAAATAAGAAACGTATTTTATTTTTTTTCGGTTTCCTAATAGGATCAGTAGAAAACCGCCTAAGCAAACGGCTGGATAAGCAATGACTTCAATATTGGTTTTAAAGCCGAGTGTGGCCACTAACCAACTGGCAATTGTTGTTCCTAAATTTGCGCCCAAGATAATGGACATCGCATTTTTCATTGTAAAAACACCAGCGCCAACAAAAGCTAAAACCATTAAAGAAACCATAGAACTGCTCTGGAGAATACCGGTTACAATGGTACCACCCACTACAGCGCCAATATTGTTTTTTGTAATCCGTTGCAAAAATAGTTTGAAACTTCTTCCAGAGAGGTTCTTTAGGGATTCCTCAACAAGGTAAATAGCGAATAGGAATAAACCCACGCCAGCTCCCAGTTTTAGTATTGTATTGAAAGTTTCCATAGCTTAAATTGGTACTAAAGATACTGAAATTTATAAGATGGTACACGAACCAATCTAATCCTTATTTATAGCGATTAAAAAGGATAATGGAGCCGATTTAACTTTGAATTGGTGATAAAAGGAATGTAAACAATAGTTTTAATTTTCACTAATGAGTTTCAAAAAGGCTATTTTTCAACAGATAACGTTTAAGGTAAACACCTACTTAAATAGTGTTCCAGCAAATTACGGCTATTCTTGCTGAAGGGGTACTTAAGAGAGCTGTTATGATGGTCTTCTTAAAAAAAGTACGATGGTTGTATTCAATCGTTGTTTAGTGGAACCAATCGAATTTATGCGCTAGTTTTCCGTGATTTTAAAATATGGTGCCTTAAAAACGGCACAGTCTCCTAGAAGTGTTGGGTAGATTATGATGAACATAGTAACACAGATAGTACTTGTATTTTAGAATTAATAATCAGAATAGTCAGTAGGATACATAAACGTGATATCCATGTGCGATACATTATTTTGATATTTTGGGAGGGAGGACATTTCTTTCCATTCTGGTGCTTCTGAAAAAAAGTTCCAATGTGCTTCGCGACTCGCCTTATCGGCAAAAGTAGTCAGGTACATTAGGTTAGGCATTTTGGCACCGGAGATGACTTCGCCATAAAAGACAGCATTAAATCCGAGTTTGTCAAACAGTTTTATTTCTCCACCACCATTAAACATGTCTACTTTGTTGGCGTAAATGGTTTCAGTTGCTGATTCGTAACTTCTTAATTCATAAACACGATTGTTTCTTATGCTATTCAATATTGGTTTTTTTAGTAACGGATGATCTGAAAAAGCTTTTAGTAAAACGGATTCTATTCTCAGGTAAGGCGGCTGCTTGTGCGTTGCATTCAAATAGGGAGCACCTGCAAGCAAGTACCTTTTGTCTTTTGCTAGTTTTTTGTCTAGCGTTAGAAATCCTTCTAAAGTAGAAAAAGGGATTATCACGATAATTTTTTTTAGTGTATCCGTGCGGTTAGATATAGGTTTAAAAACACCTATATCTTTAATTCCTAGTTTTTTTAAACCGGGTAAATACGCCTCCTTTAAGTACAGGTCAGTAGTTTGTTCTTGTTGTTCGGTTTTAAAAATATACGTTTTAATTTGGTAATATTCCTCAGCTGACGCTTTAGATAGTGCGCTTTTTGTATCCGTAAATAATGAATTAAAACTGCTAAAGATCAAAATCAATAGCAATGCTGGGAATAGTTTTGATAATTTCATTATTGGTTTTTTTATGGATTAGTAGCTAATGTATAACATAATTATAAAAGTATAAAAAGAAACGGATGCATGGGGAAACAAATATTTTTACTCCATCCTAGTTTACTTTTCCTTTTTTGACCCACTGATCATTCTCGAAATTAATCCATTCTGTGTCGTAAACTCTGATAAGAAAACACCTCCTAAGTGAAGAACGATAAAGGTCAACAAATAGTAAATCGAAAGTACGTGTATTTGTTCCATTGGCTCTTTTAAATTTTTTGGACCTAAAACGATAATTAAACCTGTCGTTAGAGAAATGGCTACACAGACATAAAAAATGGCATAAATGTAATATTGGAATTTTTCCTGTACCGTAAGGCCACGACTAAAAGGATTAGAGAACTTCATCTGTCCAAAAAACGGAAGCAAAATTCGGATGCTGTACAAACCTACCAAAGCGTATCCAATATAAATATGCCAATCCCACATAGGTTTTCTTATTTTTTTGGCAAGTGTAAGGATCTGGTCTTGTGATAAAGATTGATTTGTAGTCGCTAAATAATCTTGAATGATTAGTGCGACATTGTTTTTGTTCATCCACGTAAGTCTTAAAAATATAGTAAAAAGCATTGCCATGAAACAAAATGCAATGGACCAATGCATAATTCTATAAGTGACGGAGTAGCTTCTTGTTCTCATGATTTTTTAGAATTAGTTGATTACTCTTTTTTAAACCTTAATTATGTAGAAATGATAAAACAAATAGGATTGGATTCTTCAATTTATTAAAGACTGATAAAATCTTCACTTTTAGGAAAAAGACTGATGGCTTCAATAGCAATTTCAGGTGTAGGTTGAGCAATTTTTCGCAATTTTGTATCCATCCAAGCCCCATCAACAGTTATTATGGCGCAAAGTTTATCCTCTTCATTCAAGAACTCATGCACAATAGACCAGCGTGAAGCATCGGGTTTCATTTTAGAAATTTTGGTACGCATTATGATTTTATCAGAAAGTTTTATTTCTTTTCTAAAAATACATTCTTCTCTAAATAGAATTGGACCAAAATGCTGCGCTTGTAAAACTTTCATCGTTAGGCCTAAACCTTCTAGAATTTCAATACGATGTTGTGCACCAAAGTCATAATAAGCACTGTGGCGTACATGAAAATTAGGGTCTAAGTCAGACCAACGAAAGGATAATTCTTTGCTAAAAGATGTCATTATTGTTTTTTTTAAGTTTTTTTATTAGGTCTCTTTTGCATTTAAATAGAGCAGCAGAAAGACAAAGTGCTATGGTCAAAACTACGCAATATATGTGGAACGAAAACCAACTAAATCAATTCTTTTACCCTTTAGTAGAACGTTAAAATCAAACGGAGTCTGTAAAACTGTTGTTTCTTCTAAAAAAATATAATTATAAACGGTCTTTTGGATTGCAATCAGCAAGGTTAAATAGCGAATAGTATACTTTGTCTTCTTTAAGAATTTTTGTTAAGGGAAAACGACAGGCAATTTTCGGCACTGCATCTTCTATTAGCATGAAAGGTTCAATTGGGTTAATGATAAATGATTATAGCATTTTTTTCATGGAACCAGTTTCTAAGAATCGCAAATGAAATTTAAAAGCTTCTTCCAGAAGATGTGGTGTGTGACCACCGCGAAGTTTGGAACGATTAAAATAATCCGATAATTCTTCTTTGTACTCGGGATGAACACAATTTTCGATAATTACTTTGGCGCGTTCTCTTGGCGCCAGACCTCTCAAATCAGCGACTCCTTGCTCCGTGATCAAAACATCGACATCATGTTCCGTATGATCTACATGGGAAACCATTGGTAAAACATGAGAAACAGCATTTCCTTCTTTAGAGGAGGATTGGGTTACAAAAATACTCAGATAGGCATTTCGAGCAAAATCACCTGACCCGCCAATGCCGTTCATCATCTTGGTTCCAGCAATGTGCGTTGAATTTACATTGCCGTAAATATCAAATTCTATCGCTGTGTTGATTGCAATAACGCCTAATCTTCTGATGACCTCAGCCGAATTACTTATGGTTTGCGGACGAAGTAGCATCTTATCTTTATAAAAATCAAAATTAGCCAGTATTTTTTTATAACAATTTTCTGAAACAGTAATAGAAGAAGCCGAAGCGAAATTCATTTTTCCGCTATCTATAAGTTCAAAGGTGCTGTCTTGCAAAACTTCGGAATACATCACTAAATTCTCAAAACTACTTTTCGCAAATCCAGACATAACAGCATTGGCTACTTTTCCAATTCCAGCCTGAAGTGGCATCAACGAATTGGTTAAGCGCCCTGCTGTAATTTCATTTTCTAAAAAACCTAAAAGATGCCCCGCAATAGCGGCAGTTTTTACATCTATTTCCGTAGGCTGAGCCGGACTGTCTAGAATTTCTGTAAAAACAATTCCCACTACTTTTTTAGAATCAATGGTAATATAGTCCTGACCAATTCTATCGTTTGAAGCCGTCACATTGAGAATTTGTCTGTTTGGATAATTTTCAGAAATGTAAACATCATGAATTCCTTTGAATCCCAGTGGAATAGAAGTGTTTATTTCAATTATAATTTTATCTGCTAAATGAACAAATGTAGGCGAGTTACCAACAGAAGTCGTGGGAATAATATTTCCATTTTCATCAATATAAGTGGCTTCAATTACCGCAATATCAATTTTTGGCAGGTGTTTATTTTCTAACATTTCAGCCGTTTCACTTAAATGTTGGTCAATATAAAGTATTTCGCCATCGTTTATTTTTTTTCGCAAAGCAGCATCGGACTGGAAAGGCATTCTTTTATACAAAGCATTATTATTGGCTAAATCAGTGTCGGTAGTTTGTCCTAAAGAGGCACCGGTAATCAAAGTGATTGCAATATTTTCAAATTTTGCTCTTTCTGCAAAAGCAGGTAAAACAGCTTTACTATCGCCAGCTTTCGTAAAACCACTAGTTCCAACGGTCATTTTGTCTTTGAAAAAAAGAGCTGCTTCCTGCGCTGTAATAACTTTGTCTTTGTAACTTTGAAATTTGATTCTATCCGATTGCATAATTGGTTTTTTACTAATAAAATTAACGGAAAATTGATGTTTTAATAAAGATTAAATCAATTATTTTTAATTTGATTTATTTGCCATACAATTTTAATACAATTACGCATTGGTTTTGTATCCTAATACGCCAAAAACATATTCAGATAAGCCACAATGAATTTAATAGCAGTTTCCACAGAGAAATATTACATTAAAGAAGTAGATACCGATAAAAAAAGTATTTATTGCCATCATGATTTAATGGGGGAATTATTGATTCCAACTCACAAGCATGATAAAGCTCAAATGCTCTATTCCGAAGGTGGTATTGTCTACGTCACCACCGAAACGAGAACTTATTTCCTTCCAGCTCGCCATTTTATATGGATTCCAGGTGGTGTAGCACACAGCATTCATCCCAGCTCTGAAAAAGTGATGATGCGAAATTTGTATTTTCCTATTGAAAAGGATGAAGAATCTTTTTATGAAACAGAAGGAATTTATCCTGTTAATGATCTTTTGTTGCAAATGATGCTTTTCACGAATCGATGGAACGGAAACCTGAAAAAAGGAAGTCGAAATTTTATCATTGCCAATGCTATAAAAGCTATTTTACCAGAAATTTGCCGGACTAAATTGCCTTTGTCCTTACCCTCTCCAAAAGACATGCGGTTGCTAAAGATTATTGACTATTTAGAAAAAAACTGGGGAGATACGATTTTGTTTTCGGACCTGGCCAGTCGCTTTGGTTTTAGCGAGCGATCGTTATACCGTTTGTTTCAGAAAGATTTGGGTATGTCTTTTATTCAATATTTTACGATCCGACGAATTTTGAAAGCAATAGAATTATTACTTGAAAAAAAACTTTCCATAAGTGAAGTGGCGCGGACTGTTGGATACAACAGTGTTCCCACGTTCAGCAATACTTTTTTCAAAATATTGGGACAGCGCCCTTCTGATTATTTAAATGGTGTCGAAATACTGAAAAAAGGATAAGCTCATGTTCAGAATTACCTTCCTTTTTAATTTTGTCCGATATGAATACATATTTGACTTTTGATGTTTTTACAGCATCAATAAAATTAAAGACCTTTGTGTACTATTCTTTTATCTTTATTATGTTTCTTAAAAAGCAGGTTACACCAGAGCAACCTAAGATTAATTTTTTAAAAAGTGTATTGTTAACATTACTCTTGTTTCCATACGCAATGGCAGTACAAGCCCAACAATCCGTTGCACTCACTTTACCTGAAGCGATGCGAATTGCCAACGAAAATAACAAGACCATTCGAAAAGCCCAAATCCAAAGAAAGATTACGGAGACAGAAATTAGAACTGCTAAAAATCTTCGTTTACCTGAAGTTCATTTTAATGCCATGTATTCGCGATTGTCAGATTTAACGCAGTATCGTGGTGGTTTTTTTAGCCAAAAAGAAACGATTGCGCCACTGCCAGGTAATTTGATTTACGATGCCGTTTCAAACTTCCGCATGCCTATTTATGAGGCAAATGGCATCAACAATGCGATAAAAAAATCAAAACTACAAAGTGAAATTGCAGAAATCAACGTAGAGAAGGCAAAGAATGATGTGCGTTTAGAGGTTGTGGCTACTTTTTTGGGTATTTACAAAATGATGGAACTTCAAAAAATTATTGATGAAAGCATTAAAGAAGAGCAAGAGCGATTAAAAGAGGTAAAAGCATTTAAAGCGTTTGGAACAGTGACAAAAAATGAAGTCTTGCGTGCCGAATTGCAACTTTCAGATCGGGAATTGACTGCTTTGACGAACAATAAAAATTGCACGATTGCACTTCAAGAGTTGAAAACAGTATTGCAATTGCCGGAGGAATCCAATATAGAAATAGATACAACAGGCCTATTTGATAGGGACACGATGGAGGATTATGATTTCTATTTTAAGAAGACTATGCAAAATGAGGAAATGAAAATGGCGAGTGGGGAAGTAGCGGTCAAAAAGACAGAGCTAAAAATGGTCAAAGCAAAGTATCTGCCTAAAATTGGATTTTTTGGAAATTACAATTTACGGTACCCTAATTACATGGCGTTTCGATTAGACATGCCTTTTTTATATACCATTGGCCAAATAGGCGTGGAAGCTACGTATGATTTGTCAGCTTTGTACAAAAATAAGGTGCAGGTTCAAGTGGCTAACTTACAATTAGAATTGCAGCAAAATGAATCCGAAATAGTTAAAAATGAGATGACTGATAAAGTATTTAGGCAGCACACCCAATATCAGGAAATAAGCGATCAATTGGTGGTAACCAAGAAGGCACTGGATTTAGCCCAAGAGAATTATCGCATTGTTAAAGTAAAATACCTCAACCAACTTGTTTTAATTACTGAAATGGTGGATGCTGATAATGCCTTGCTTCAGGCCAAGTTTAATAGAATAGCTACCAGAATCGATGCGTTGATGAAACAATACGAATTGCTTCATACAGCGGGAATTCTTTCCAAAAAATAATTCAAGTTTTTATATAATTTTAGTTCTCAGCGAATATGATAAAAATAGAAAATTCATCAAGAGCCCACAAATCATTTAGTAAACTGATTACAGTGATTGCAACTGTTTTAGTGGTCATGGGAATTGTTCTAGGGATTTGGTTTTATTTTTTTAATAGAAATCACGAAGAAACAAATGATGCTCAGGTAGAACAATATGTAACACCTATTTTGACTCGAATAACGGGTTATGTTCAGGAAGTTCGATACAATGAAAATCAGTTTGTACACCAGGGAGACACGATAATTATACTAGACAATAGGGAATATAAATCGCATTTAAATAGTGCTTTGGCCGAGGTTGAAAATGCTAAAGCCAATGTCAATGTGATAGAAAAAAATGTTGCGACCACTTCTAATGCTATTCTGGTAAGACGATCGCAACTCGAGGCTGCAAAAAGTAAAGTTTGGCAAACAAAACTGGAATACAACCGCTATCAATCTTTATTAAAACAGGAAGCAACCACGAATCAACAAGTCGAAAAAGTTAAAGCCGATTATCAATCGGCTCAAGCCCAGTACCAAGAAATTGTCAATACCATTCAATCAGCAGCGTTAAATACTTCCGAAGCATCTGCTAAAATCCCAACGGCTCAGACTGTAATTGCAGCTAAACAAGCCGTTGCGGATAACGCTGCATTGTTTCTTTCTTATACCGTGATTACGGCTCCTTATGATGGCTGGGTGGGAAAAAAAATGATTCAGCCCGGACAACTACTAAAAGAAGGACAAGTTTTAGTCTCTATTGTGAGCAAGGAAAAATGGATTACGGCTAATTTTAAGGAAACCCAAATACAATACTTGTCTATGGGTCAAGAGGTAACGCTACAAGCTGATGCGATTAGCGGACGAAAATTCATCGGAATTATTGAATCAATATCGCCCGCTAGTGGCGCGCGTTTCTCGCTTTTACCGCCCGACAATGCCACTGGAAATTTTATTAAAATCGAACAACGTATTCCTGTTAGAATCAGACTACAAGAACCAGCCGCTCAAACGGCTTTCCTTCGAGCAGGAATGAATGTTATAGTTGTAGCAGAACACCAATAACCAATGTCAAATAAAAGCATTTTTAAATCCTGGGTACCCAACTGGGCTAGCATCGCGATTTTGTTTATCTGTTTGACACACTCGATGGTTTTGCTAGGCGTTTACACTTCTAATTTGACGTATTCAGCCAGTTTTCTAGATGTAGAAATTGAAGATTTACAGTTTTCGATGTGTGTGACTTATGGAACTTTTTTGACTACGATTCTAATTGAAACCCGTCTATTTCAATTTTTTCCAACTAAAAAGTATTTTATAGTCATTTACAGTTTGGCAGCATTAACCTTTATTTTAACGGCTTACATTGAAAATTACGCACTGTTTATCATCTTAAGAGTAGCCGAAGGTATTTTGATGGGCTTGCCTGTGGTGCCGCTGCGACATTTCTTAATTTCAAGGTTCAAATCTAAAAATGCAGTGATTATTGGCTTTACTGTTAATTATGGTGCGTTGATGCTAGCCTCACCTTTCATCATGAATATTGCGGTGTGGCTGCTGGAAAATTATGATTGGAAATATATGGCGTATGGTTCGGCATTATTTCAAGTGATGTGTGTGGCTTTAATTATGATAACTTTTGAAGGACATCGTTTTCATAGAAAAATTCCTTTATATCAAGTAGATTGGGCAAGTTCTATTCTTTTACTCACGGCCATTTTATCAGGAGCATTTTTCTTTGTTTATGGAGAAAAGAAATATTGGTTCGATTCCCACCAAATAATTTCAGCATTAGTTCTTTCATTAATCACGGGAGGTTTATTTATTTTTCGACAAATGATGCTCAAGCGACCTACCTTTGATCTCAATGTATTTCGCTATGCTAATTTACGAACCGGATTAGTCCTTTCGGTATTTTTTTATATCGCCCGATCGACTTTGAATATTTGTCACAGTACAATGTTTGTAATTTGGAATTGGGAACCTTCAAGAGTGGCGCATGTGCAATATTTAAATGTATTTGGGAATGTAATAGGAATGTTTTTAGCGGGACTGTTTTTAGCAAAGGCACTGAGCATACGTTTTATATTTATAATAGGATTTTCACTTTTTGCTGTTTTTCATTTGTGGTTTACTTTTCTTTTTGTCCCCGATGCTACCTTGTCTGATATCGCAATTCCTTATGTTTTACAAGGAGTGGCTGTTGGAGTTATTTTTGTGCCGTTAGTCTTATTTACTGTCTCTGCGGTACCCACTCCTTTTGCTCCGTTTGCTGGAATTGTAGGCGTAGCGGGACGTTTTTGGGGAAGTATGATGGGGTTTGCATTTATTCAAAATGCAGGTGTTTATCTGCAACACACTCATTATTCAAAGTTAATACAATCTGTAACACCTGAAAGTGCGGTAACTCAAATGCGTATTTCACAAGCAACTGAAAGTTTTATTTCTAAAGGGTATACGGAGGATAATGCGGGTCAATTAGCGTTAAAAAAAATCGCAAGTTCCGTGGCCAAACAATCGGTTTTATTGTCTAATATGGAAATCTTTACCGTCGTAGGGTATGCCATGTTAGTTATCGTCATCCTTTTGGTTATAAACCAACATATAAAACAAACCGTTGATATTTTCAAAAATAGGATATGGGGAAATTAAAATGGAATTTTTACACTTTTTTTACTTTAGAAGAGAAAAAAATAGCTAATCGCACAAAATCAAAACGGAAGCTATATACAATAGTTATTTTTTAGACTACAAATCTAAAACAGGAACTTTCGATTTGTCTGGATTAATTTTGCGCCCCTTTTCTATATTTAATTCTCAATTTTAGGTATTGATTTTAAGAGGTGATTTTAATGTGGAGCTTATAATTTTTATCTAAATTCTACCGCAGCTCTGGCTTTGCCTGCGAATGGTTTGGTCAAAAAAATTTTATTTGGGGCATCAATCCATGTGATTGTTTTAAACGACAGCACTGAAAATCAACAAAAAAAGAAAAGTTTCAATTTAAACCTATTGCTTTAGCTGATTTTTCTGAATTTTATTTTTGTAGCTGAAATAGTTTGACGACTTTTTTTTACCTTATCTAAAATTACAACTAACGCCGTTCCACATAGTTGTGATTTTTGCTTGTTTTCCCATGCCGTCAAAAATTCCATATAGGCCAGAAGTCGTTGAGAATTCATATCCCAAACTGGATTTCTTCACGATAATCACATAAGCGCTTTCCATTTCGCCTCTCGTAGATCCAATACCGATTCCTGCCATGGTAGTACTCTTTGTTGTATTTCGTGGGTTGAGGCTTACATACCAACCCGCAAATTCCCAGGGGCTTTCTGATTCTACTGATTGTGCCCCTTTTTTCTGAAACACTAGCGTCAATCCATTATTCCAAGATGCCATTTTTAGCGGTCCAGCGCCACATTCCGCATTAATTCCTTCGGATATTGGTTTTGATTGTAAAATTCTAGACACGATCTCTTTCATTTCATCAAAGGGTTTGCCAAAAGGAATTTCCGATGTGGAACCTGTCTTTGTATTTATTACTTGTAAAGCATTTGACGTTAGAATGAGTTGGTGAGTCTTTTGCGTTTGTATAGCGGTCACACTATCGGTTGTCTTTTGGTTGCTTTCTTCAACAATGTGCAAAGTGTCTGCCTTTTTTTTAATTGGTGCTTTTGGCGCAAGCTTGTCTTTGTTTTGACAATTCAAAAGCAATACTGAAATAAGAATTAGAAAAGAAGAAAATTTCATGGTAGGTGTTTTAAATCAAATGTATTGAGTCATTTAAATAATATTCTTAATGATGGGTATCTACATTATTTTTTTCAATTTGTTAGTTTGAAATAGAAGGTAGCATTTTTCTTTATTCAAAAAAGAAATGTTTTTAAAATAGGGTAGATGCAAGTAATAAAGGGAGAGCCCGCGGTTTGCCAATTATTACCCGCACAGTTAAGTATATTTTTTTTCAAATGTTGGGATATGGAAGTCCAAAGATAGCCTAAGAAGTCGTTTATTATAGAAATAGCAAAGGGAATTGGTAGTAATTTTGCAAAAAAAAACCGCTGTATTGGTACAACGGTTTATAAAATAAAAGTTTTAAACCTTATTTAGGCATCACTACAGTATCGATTGCATGAATTACTCCATTTGAAGCAGCTACATCAGCAAGAACAACTGTTGCCATTCCGCCATTGGCATCTGTTAACATTACTTTACCGTCTTTCAAACTTAAAACGATTGTACCTCCTTGAACGGTGGTAACAGTGTATTTTCCGTTGTTTTTGTTAATGGCATCAATTACTGTTGCAGCGTCAAATTTACCTGATACTACGTGGTACGTCAAAACTGCTTTCAGTTTATCAAGACTTTCTGGTTTCAATAAACCATCTACAGTTCCTGCAGGAAGTTTATCAAATGCAGCGTTGTTTGGTGCAAAAACAGTGAAAGGACCTTCACTACTTAATGTTTCAACTAAACCTGCTGCTTTTACAGCTGCTACAAGTGTTGAGAAATCTGCATTTCCAGAGGCTACTCCTACAATGTTTGGTGTTTCCACTACAACTGTAGTGTCCATTGCTACTGCTGTTGAATCAGTCATGTCTGTTGATTCTGCTTGTTTTTTTTCTCCACAAGAAGTAGTGATTACTCCTAATAATACAAATGCACTAATTGTTTTTACTAATTTCATAGTCAATATTTTAAGTTTAAATTAAATTAAGATACTCAAAGGTAAACAATAATATGGTTTGTTTACTCTTTTTAACAACATTTTAAACAAATTATAAAAAATAATTTTTTGCGGCCCTAGCTTTTCCGCTGTGCTTATATAAGTGGACAATAGCCAGACAGAGCGAGTTCTTGCCAGTTCCCTATTTTTAGGTGGTTTTTTCCAAAAAGCCTTTTGGAAGTCCAAAATCAGTGGTGGAATATCTGGGAAGATATACCCATAAAATCGCCATTAGCAACAACCGCATCCAAAGTATTGACCATCAAAACGTGACTTTTGCGTACAAGGATTACAGGCAAAACGGGTTCAAAAAACAAATGACACTGACGCACTCCGAATTTATCCGACGGTTTGCGTTGCATATTCTGCCCAAACGGTTTACTTCGTCAGTTCGCCCTTTGGGCTCGGGTGTAAAAATACGGCATTACGGTTTTTTGAGCAGTACTTGGAAACGTCAAAAGCTCAAACTTTTGCAAGAGAAATTGAAAGTAAAAGTACTAGAAAAAGCAGAGAAGAAACCTTTTTTGCCCAAATGTCCTTGTTGCAAAACGGGTAATTTACACCGAATAGCGGTTTTCGACCAGCGTGGTCCGCCTGCTTGGTATCTTGGCGGTAGCCACAGTTCTAATTCCTATGAAAGCTAATTTTGTGGGTAAGGGATTTTATGGATAAATGTGAATGAAATCACTATAAAAATTGCTCTTACAATACGGCAAAAAAAAAGAGGACTCCAAATCCTCTTGAAATCCTCCAAATAATTTTACGATAACCCCATAGTGTTGACGGCATGTAATCGGTTCCGTTCAACCGCGGGTTCATTGTTCGTTCTTCGAACGCAACGAAACCCTAGCTGTTATGTGACGCCTTTATTCCATAGTTGTTTTCCATATTCTATTTTCTACGTCTATTATGAACAATTCTTTATTGTCAACCTTCAAAATTCCTTTTGGTAAAATTTCTTTTGGAAATGAAATCGTATGTTTAATTTCAAAAAAGTCATTTTTAAATTCCAGAATTTGAATTTTATATGCTTCGTCAGTTCCAGGATTATTAAACACCACATATTTTTCTGAGTGTTCAATTCTTAACGGAAAACCTTCAAGTATTAATTGTATGCAAGTTTTAGTTTCAAGTAAAATATATTTTTCTGAATTATATTCTGTTTTTTGAATCACAATGATTGAGCTTTTAATTACTCCAAGTTCATCAAACTTGACATAATTTTCGTCAGAATCTTTGTCTAAATATTCTAAATTCTGTTTGTTGTCACATTCAAACCACAAAGTATTTCGTCCACGATACTTTTTCTCATTTTTGACCAAAGAAATTTCTTCAAGTTTCTGTTTCTTTATTGACTCATTAACCAAAATAAATTTATTTTGTGAATGAACACAAATGGTAAAAAGTATTAATAAAAATGCGTATTTTCTCATGAGTTCTGATAAGGTGTCACATAACGTCCCGCTGCTTTGAGATGGTGGGAATTCGTAAATGATAATTTTCTACTTTGTATAAAAAGTGATACGAAACCGTAATTCCACTAAAACCCCACTATATCAAAACAGCTGTTACAGGCTGGTTTTTTTTAGTCGAAAGTTCAAATTCAACCACAATTCCTACCTTTTTTATAGCAAAAATAAAGTATTATATTTTTTCGTTTATTATTTTTTAAAATTTCAGCAAGGATTTAATCTCTTCTGCAATTTGGTCTTTATTCTCTATTTGGTCATAGAACTTAATCGCCTTTTGTTTCATTTTTTCGTCATTTTTAATTTCAGAAACTTTGAGCAAACATAATGAATAATGTATTTTAAAGTTTTCATCTTTTTTATAAGTTGAATAGCTTTTTTCTAAATATTCTAGACCCTCACTATATTTCTTGTTTTGAGATAATAAAATGCCTTTTAAAAATATTACTTGGTCTTTTATTTTTGGATTTAATAATTTGTATTTTCCAATTGCGATATTTATGTTTTCCAGTCCTTTCTCTGCATCTCCGAAAATTGGAGATGTTAACGCGAAGCCATAATAACCTTCTGGATTTTCGGGAAATAAAGTTATTATTTCATTATATTTTTTTCGTGCAATTTTTAATGATCTTTCTTCACCTAGCCTTAATCCTTCGGATGCTAAATTAATTTTAAATTCTAAAGTTTTTTTTGATATACTGTCAGCCATTATATAACAAGCTATAGCTTTTTTGTCTTTCAATAATCTCAAAGTATATCCTGTAAAAAAAATTGCATCACAAAATGTCGAATCGGTTTTATATGCTTTAAAGAAAATATTTGAAGTTATTTTGAGATATTTCGGGTCTAAAGATTTATTTAAATATAAAGTTTCAATACCTAAATTAAAAAGCTTCATTGCTTCGGGATTTTCGGATTTACAATACAGGTTTTTACCTTCAAAGTAATCTTGTGAAAAAGTTAAATTAAAGTTTAGTATTAGTAAAGTGACAATAATTTTTTTCATTTTAAATAGATGTATTTTTTATGCGGTTTTTTGGCTAAACTTGCCTGTAACGTCTCGTGGTTTTGAGATGGTGGGGAAATCGTAATCGCTAATTTTTCGGCTTAACGAAAACTTGATGCGGAACGATAATTCCACTAAAACCCCACTATATCAAAACCGCTGAGTGTGCCCTGCATGAGCAGGACACACGCTGTAAGTTTGAATAAAAATTCGAAAATACAAATTGTCGAATTAGAAAACAAAACTTACAGCGTGTATTTTTCCAGAGGGTGTAAGTCCCTTATGGGCGGATT
>NZ_JADOVC010000016.1:0-96314 GCF_015751645.1 Flavobacterium sp. CG_9.1 | reverse complement strand
ACCTCGAAAAAGGCATCAATTTGATTCTCCAAATGAAGTATATTTACAATTATTAAACAATAATCAGGAATTCGCATTTATTAATTGAATCCACCAGTTCATCGATTTTATTTTCTAGAATTTCTAAAGTGTCATATACTTTCATTGCAATTTTATCTTTCATCCATTGCCAAACCTTTTCGGCTGGATTAAGTTCCGGGCAGTAAGGAGGTATTGGTAGCAGAATTATATTGTTTGGTAATTCTACATCTTTTGTCGAATGAAAGGCAGCGTTATCAATCACTATTATTTTCAATTCCGATGGTTTGTGTTTACTAAAATCTTCGAGATATTTTATGAATAATTCCTTGCAGACCCCATCTGTTGTCATACAAAAACTTTCTCCAGTTATGGGCGAGAAGCTACCCCAAAGCCATTTGTATAAATAACTGTGTTTATATTTTCCGATTGGCTTTATGCCTTTTGCTGTAATGACTCGTTTTTGCTTGGTAATTAGTCCAAATCTACTTTCATCTTGAAAATACAAATTGACCGTTTCAATATTATCTTTATTTAGATTTAATCTAATGTTTTCAAGTCTGTTTTTTAGGTTTTTTAAAAAACGCTTCCGCATTTTCGTCTTTTTTATAATGTGATTTTCGAGCCACTTTTAGTTTTGATTTAAACTTTCTCCGACAATGAGAATAAAGAGCTCCATAATCAATCTCTTCTTTTAATTCCTCTTCTAGTAAAAGTTTTAATTCAACATAGGAAGTAATCGTTGTACTCGAATTAGTGACTTTCTTTTCAATTAACAAAATCATAGCATCAGAGATTGTTTTGGTATTATTTCCCCCACTTCTTACGGTCGTTAGCCCTGAAAAACCGTCTCTTGAATAGCTTTGTATCCAATCACGGATTGTCTTTTCTGTTCTTCCAAGTTTTTTGGCAATTTCACTTTGGAAAAAATATTGCTTTGTTTTAATATAAATCAAGGTTTTAATTCGGTCTTGTTTTAAACTTCCTTGAGCTTTTGAATAGGATTTTTCTAAAAAATCAATATTCTCTTCGATGGTTATGGATATTTTCTTTGGCATTTTCAAATATACAAATTATTCCAGTAAATTCAAAGACGTAACGGTATAACCTTCCGATTTGCGGTTCCATTTATTGTAATGTTCACAGAATTGGCTGTACATCACTCCTTGGGGGTGTTTTGCCTTATACTCTCCCCAGAGAATATGACGGGTAACACCAACACGCTTTAATTCCTTTTCGAGATAAGGAAAAAAGGAATATAAATCTTTGCGAATCTGCTCTCTGCTGACAGGATTTAACGCATTGGAAACTTCAAAAAGCTCCGATAAATCTTCGCCTTTGAGTTCAAGGAGTTCCTTTAAACAAACCCCAGAAGCGGCAATGGCACCAAGATATTTGATGATAGTTGTCCTTGATTTTCCAAGGTTTTTAGCTATTTGATTGTTTGAAAGACCGTTGTCTTTCATTCTGATGATTTCTCGTATCATAACTGATCCTATTGATTTATTGGCCATACTTATGTGATTTGATCACAAAGTAGAACTAAAAATCATCATCAAAACTGTTCACTTTAAACCGGAATAGGGTGTTCACTTTGCTCCGGAATCACCTGTTCAGTTTGAACTGGAATGGGGTGTTCAGTTTGAACCGGAATCACCTGTTCAGTTTGAACCGGAATGGGGTGTTCAGTATGCGCCGGAATACCCACTTAAAATGAAGATTTGTTGAATTGCAATATGATACAAAATGTTTATTAGGGTTAGATCTTGAACAAAAATTTACCCAATCATTTATTCAGATTGCGTAATATGGATATTGAAATTCATTGTATAATGGCACAATACAGAATAAGCCAGAACAGAAAAAATAGCTGACTTTGAAAGAAACCTCAACGATACAGCATTGTAATGAGCCATAGTACTGACGATTAGAAAAAAAATCACCTTGTATAAAAACTATACAAGGTGATCAAAACAAACTAACCAAAAAAATTATTAAATTAAAATTGGAATTTAAATCCAAATATCGAAGGAATTCCTGTACGTTTTTTATTATTTGACAATGCTTTTATTTTCGATTTTCAACTAATTTGTGTTTAGATTTAAATGTGAAAATATTGCTTCTATTTGAGTTGCTTTTTTTAACCCGATTTCTAAAGTTTTACTTTTTATGAATATAAGAATTTCAATATGCTGCGGGTGATTATCTATAATTTCAACACTAAACCAACCATTGGGATAAAATACTTTCAACCCATCTGATTCATCCTTTTGGTATAAATCAAATTCTCCGCTTAACCAATTGATGAATTTATTACAAACTTCAATAGTTTTGACTTTTTCATATTTAATAATATTGTAGTAAGGCGACTCAAATGAAATATTCATATTTTAGATACTATTTTTAATGTCCTCGATAAGTTTGTTTGCTAGATTGTCAGCCTTTTCTTGGGAGGTGCTTTCAGTATATATTCTGATTATTGGTTCGGTATTCGATTTTCTTAAATGAACCCACTCTGTTTCAAAATTAATTTTGACTCCATCGATGCTAATAACATCTTCATCCTTATATTTTGATGTTATTTTAGCCAAAACTGCATCAACGTCTATTTCTGGAGTTAATTCAATCTTGTTTTTGCTCATAAAATAATTGGGATAACTGTCTCTCAATTGTTTACAAGATATTTTTAAATTAGCTAAATGTGATAAGAATAAAGCAGTACCTACTAATGAATCTCTTCCGTAATGTGACTCCGGATAAATAATTCCCCCATTCCCTTCTCCGCCAATAACGGCATTCGTTTCTTTCATTAATGTTACCACATTTACCTCACCTACGGCACTTGCCTGATAGCTTCCTCCGTGTTTTTCGGTAATGTCTTTTAATGCTCTTGAGGAAGATAAATTTGATACTGTGTTTCCTTTGGTTTTGCCTAACACATAATCTGCACAAGCAACTAGGGTGTATTCTTCTCCAAACATTGATCCATCTCCACAAATAATTGCCAGTCTATCTACATCCGGATCTACTGCAATACCAAAATCAGCTTTTTCTTTAACTACAAGTTCAGAGATAACTGTTAGATGCTCTTTTAAAGGCTCTGGATTGTGAGGAAAATGTCCATTTGGCTCACAATACAATTCTACACATTGGACATTTAATTTTTTTAATAACGCAGGAATTGCAATTCCTCCAGTAGAATTTACTGCGTCAACAACAACTTTAAATTTCGCATTTTTAATTGCTTCAATGTCAACTAAATCTAAAGCTAAAACTTCAAGAATATGTTTATTTATATACTCTTTTTCCTTTTTATAAATCCCCAAATTATCTACTTCTGCAAAAACATAAGAATCCTCTTCTGCAATTTTCAAAACAGATTCACCATCTTCGGCATTTAAAAATTCACCCTTACCATTCAACAGTTTTAATGCATTCCATTGTTTTGGATTATGACTTGCTGTAATTATAATTCCTCCATCTGCATTAGATAATGTTACAGCTACTTCAACTGTTGGTGTTGTTGATAAACCAATATCCGTTACATTAATTCCTAATCCAATTAGGGTATTACTTACTAAATTACTTACCATTTTACCAGAAATACGAGCATCCCTACCTATTATGACTGTCAGAGTTTCTTTTTTCGTCTGATTTTTTAACCATATCCCATAAGCTGCAGAAAATTTTACCGTGTCAATTGGTGTTAAATTAATAGCTACTTTCCCTCCAATGGTACCTCTTATTCCTGAAATTGATTTTATTAATGACATTTTATCGTTACTTTTTTTAATATTCCCATTTAACAAAAGCCTCCATTGCCGCATAGCAAGACAATCCTAATTGATCATATAGCAATGCAGTTTCTCTATTTCTATCTTCAGCTCTTTGCCAGAATTCTCTACTATCTGAGCCTTGAAATACAACTCCGTCTTTTTGTGATTGATGCTTAAAAATACCTTGTCTTTTTGCTAATACCTGATCTGGACTCATTGGCACAGCCATTTCAACCTCATCAATACCCCATTCTTGCCAAGCTCCTCTATACAGCCAAACCCAACATTCATTCATAAAGTCTTTTGATTTTAATCGCTTAACTGCTTCAAAAATAGCATCTAAACAAACTTTATGGGTTCCGTGTGGATCTGCTAGATCTCCAGCAGCATATATTTGGTGTGGCTTTATCTTTTCTATAAGATCCATGGTTAGTTGGATGTCTTCTGCACCTAAAGGTTTTTTCTCGATAGTCCCTGTTTCATAGAAAGGAAGTTCCATAAAATGAATTTGTTCATCAGGCAAACCAACAAAGTGACTCGTAGATCTAGCTTCTCCTTTTCGAATCAAACCTTTTAAATATCTTACTTCGGGAATATCTATTTCACTGTTTTTTTTGTTTTTAAGGAATTCGATCGATTTTTTATAAATGTTTTCCGCTTCTACACTTTTTATGCCAAATTTGTCGTTGTAATCACATACAAATCGTGCAAATCGTTGTGCTTCATCATCGGAAACAGCAATATTACCCGAAGTCTGGTAAGCAACATGTACTTCATGCCCTTGCTGTTGTAATCTCATAAAAGTTCCTCCCATACTAATGATATCATCATCTGGATGTGGACTAAAAATCAATACTCTTTTTCTAGCGGGCTCTGTTCTTTCGGGTCTATTCAAATCATCTGCATTTGGTTTTCCGCCTGGCCAACCGGTAATTGTATTCTGTAATTTATTGAATATTTTAATATTGATGTCATATGCTGGGCCTGAATCGGCAAGTAAATCACTCATCCCATTTTCAATATAATCGGCATCAGTAAGCATTAAAATTGGTTTCTTTAAATTAAGTGCCAATCCCAATACTGCTTTTCTAATTAATTTCTCTGTCCAAATCACTTCCTCAACCAACCAAGGGGTATTGATTCTTGTTAATTTTGAAGAGGCCTCTTTGTCTAAAACGAAAATTGCATTACTGTGTTCTTGCAAAAATGAAGCTGGAATTTGGTTGCTTACGATCCCTTCTACAGACGCCTTAACGATATTGGATTTTCCTTCTCCCCATGCCATCAAAATAACTTGTTTGGATTCCATTATTTTTTTGACACCCAGTGTGATTGCTGTTCTTGGGGTATTACTTAATCCGGAAAAATCTTTGCTTGCCGCTACTCTTGTGATGTGGTCCAATGCAACCAATCTTGTTTTGGAATTCTGCAAAGAACCCGATTCATTAAAACCAATATGACCGTTAGCTCCAATTCCCAATATCTGCAAATCGATTCCTCCTAAAGCTTTAATTTTGGCTTCATAATTATTACAATATGCAGCAATTTGTTCTTTAGATAAAGTTCCATCAGGAATATTGTAGTTCTCTGGTAAAATATCAATATGATCGAACAATAATTCTTTCATGAATCGCACATAACTATTTACAGAATCTGGTTCCATTGGATAATATTCATCTAAATTGAATGAAATTACGTTTTTGAAACTCAACCCTTCTTCTTTATTCATACGGACTAATTCCGTATACAATCCTTTTGGTGAAGAGCCAGTTGCCAATCCTAAAACACAGGATTGATTATTTTCTTGTTTTGATTTGATAAGTGTTGCGATTTGTTGCGCAACTGCTTTGGATGCCGAAGTTGAATTTTCAAAAACTACTGTATCAATATTTTCGAATCTTTTTTCAAAACCTGTAGCTTTATCTATATTACTCGTTAACATATTGTTGTTGTTTAATGTTTTTATAAATTGTTTCATGTTCTTTTTTTAGAAGTATAAACCATTCTTTTTTATTTCATTTAAAGCTTTTCTTTCATGATTCAGTAAGTCTTCTTTTTTGCTTTCACATAATGTATGTCTTACTCCAAAATAACTTTTTTGAATATTTATTAATACTTGGTCGAAGATTATTTTCACTCTTTCTAAATGATAATCAGAAGTAATTATTTCTATAGAACCTAAACCATCAGGCAGAATTTCTTTTGCTTTAACAGCATCATCGACCGTGTTAGAAGACAAAAACAATCGCTGTGAAATAGTTGTAATCAATACCAGATTAAATTAAATATTCCATTGCATATTTTGCATGAGGCTCATTTGTAGTATTAAAATGCTGCCCAAAACCCCCTGCACATAGTATTAGATTTTTTTTATCATCAAAAATACTTACGCAATAATTCAAACGATCTAAAGCAATATCTTTTAATTTTCCTTCATCAGAATTTGGAGAACCTAAGACTATTAATATTTCTTTCATAAGTTGAATCGTTAAACAAATCGATATGTTCCATTAAAAAAGAAAGCTTAATTATGTTTTGAATTCCTCTTTATTTTTATGACCAGCTTCTGTAGGTGTGCCCTTTATAGGCGTAAAAGAAAATCATTAAGTAGGCTGGCAACAGAATTAAATAAGCAATCTGATTGCCGCTTTTTGCTGTTTTCACAACTCCTGCAGCTTCATTAGCCAAGTTGATACTTTCTGACAAATAACCATAAAGCAATGGGAAAATTGCTCCACCAATAATTGCCATAATTAATATTGCACCAGCTATTTTTGTATATCCGCCTAAATCCTGAAGTGCCAATGGCCAAATTGCAGGCCAACAAAGCGCATTTGCAAGTCCAAAGAGAGCGACTAAAATAATTACTAATGGCAAAACTGGAATTAAGGGTAATTGAACCATAATATCGGGAGATATCAAAACAATTGAAAACACTAAAACAACACCTAGTATACCCGAAACCTTTAGTGCATTAACTTGAGAAAGATATTTTGGTATTAATGTAATTCCTATTATATAGCCAACTAACATTGCTGTCATAGTAAATGAGGTTAATTTTAGATAAAAGTCACCATTGTCGCCATAAACGCCTAATTGTTTACCAAATTTTCCAATGGTGTCTCCTGCTATAACTTCAGCAGCCACATACAACATCAAAGTAAATGCGCCTAAAACCAATTGAGGATATCTAGAAGCACTTTTCATTTGTTTGAAAATACTTAAATGAGATACATGTCCATCTACATCTAAATCAATTTCTGGCAAAGGAGATAACTTGGCTAAAAGCGCCAAAACAAGAATAACAATCCCCATATAGATATAAGGGGTTTGTAATTGTAAGGCAAGTAAATCTAAAGTCTGTGATTTAGCAGCAGCATCTAATACGGCAATTTTTTCTTTGGTATAATCCTTCATATTTGACAACACCAATGCTGTTAAAACTAATGGCGCTATAAATCCTGCTAACTTATTGGCAATACCCAATACACTAATTCTTGCAGCAGCACTTTCTCTTGGACCAATAACTACAACATAAGGATTTATCGCTGTTTGCAAAATAGCCAATCCTGTACCCATAATAAATAAAGCCAGTAAAAATAAAAGGAAAGTTCGCATTTCTGCCGCAGGATAAAACATAAATGCACCAAGCGCAATTACAATTAACCCAAGTGAAATCCCATTTTTATACCCTACTTTTTCTATTACCCAAGACGATGGAATTGCCATAACAAAATAAGCAATATAAAAAGCAAAAGCCACAAAATAAGCTTGCGAACCAGTCAAATCACACGCTATTTCAAAAAATGGAATTAATGGCCCATTCAACCAAGTTACGAATCCTAAAATAAAAAATAATACTGTTAAAATAACCATTGGGATTAAAACACTTTGTTTTTGATCTACTGTACTTTTAATTTGAGTCATAATGCTTCCTTTTTTAAATAGTTGTTTTAAGTAATTCTTTGTCGTAGAAACTAATTGTTTCTTCCAAAGCACAATCTATTGAATAGTCTGGTTGAAAACCCAATTGATTAAATTTTGCTGGATCTGCTTTAGAATGTTTTATATCGCCTGGCCTTTCATCCAAAAAAATTATTTGAGATTTTGAATTGGTAATTTCAATGATTTTTTGAGCCAACTCTAAAACCGAAGTACTATGTCCTAAAGCCACATTATAGGTTTCATTTCCTATTTGTGAAGCCAAAATATTAGCCTTTACCACATCTTTTACATAAATAAAATCTCTAGTTTGTGATCCATCTCCATAAATGGTTATTGGTTGATTTTGAAGTGCTTTTTTTATAAAAATAGGCACTGCAGCGGCATACGCCGATTCGGGATTCTGACGTGGTCCAAAGACATTAAAATATCGTAATGATGCCGTTGGAACATTGTATTGATCCAGATACATTTTCAAATAATATTCACCATCTAATTTCGTAATTGCATAAGGAGTCATGGGTTCAGGAAACATAGTTTCTACCTTTGGTAAAATAGGATTGTTACCATAATTTGCCGCTGATGTTGAAAGTACCACTTTACAACCTGGATTATTTTTTGCAGCTTCCAAAATATTTATCGTCCCTATGGTATTGATTTCAATACATTCTTTAATTTTCAGCAAAGACTCTGGAACACTGACCAAACCAGCTAAATGAAAAACCCCATTTGCACCACTTAACAACTCATTCACAAGATTTTCATCTCTAATATCACCGTTTTCAAACGTTACATTTAAGCCTTTCAGGTTTTTTTCAAACCCTGTTCTTAAACTATCCAAAATGGTAACTTGATGCCCTTCATTGGATAAATATTCTGCAATATGACTTCCTATAAAGCCTGCCCCGCCTGTGATTACATATTTATTCATTTGTTTTATTATTTTAATTTGAATACTACAAATTATTTATTCCCATTTCTTTAAATTTTTCAGAAAGGCTTTCTATAAGCTTAAATTGATTTTTAGCACGATCTAAGTTATGCTCAGGATAAGCGGTTTTATAATAAATATCTCCGTTTAAAAAATCTGTCAAAAAGCGGATTGCCATTATAAATATCATTGTCTTAGCGCCTAGAGGAAGGTGCTCAATTTCTACAGCTGAAAGATCTGATTCTATTTTTTCCAAAAATCCTTTAACATAAGCCTTATAATAACAAATATTAAAATTTACCAACTCTAATTTTTTTTCATCTTCAGGAGCTGTATTACAAATAGTTCTTATCGCATCTCCAAAATCATAATGAACAATCCCAGGCATTACCGTATCGGTATCAATTACACAAAGTCCTTTATTGTCTTTATCAAAAAGTGCATTTGATATTTTGGTATCATTATGAGTTACTCTTAATTTGATTGCTCCTGATTCTTTTAGTTTTTGAAGAATGTGCATTTCTTCTTTTAACTCATTAACCTCTGTTATATATGTATTTGCTAGGTTTAACCTTTCAACTGACGCAACTTTTAATGCTTCTTCAAATTGTGAAAATCGAAAGGACATATCATGAAATTTTGGAATAACATCCGTTAATTTTGAAGCTAAAAAATCACTTGTAAGAAACAGAAAATTACCAAATAATTTTCCGCCCTCATAAGCAACTTCCTCATTATTCACTGTTTCAAATGTTACGCTGTCCTCAATATAAACCATCATATTCCAATAATTTCCATCTTTATCTTTATAGTATGGTGCTCCATTTTTTGTATTTATAAAATCAAGCACATGTCGTCTTAATACTTGTTCTGAAAGATGTCCCAATTTCTCTTTTAAATGACGACTTATGGCTACCTTGTTATGTATAAGACCAGGAACATTCTTAAATACTTTGTGATTTATTCGCTGTAAAACAAAATAGGGCTTTTCATGTGTTTTTATTAAATATGTATCATTAATATGACCCGAAGCCAATTCTTCAAATAATTTAAATTCTGAAGTATGATTAAACTGATTAAACAAAAACTTTAATTTTTCTTCTTTTATAATTCCCATAATTTTGATGGATATATATTTTGTTTAATCAGTTTTTCTATTTTTTCTTGAACAATTTCTTTATCCTCTTTATAAGTAATTCCAAACCATTTTGAATCAGACTTCAATACTTTGACTGAAGCTTTCCCTGATTTTAAAATCTCATTAACTACTGATGAAATATAAAATTCTGATTTAATATTATTTGCATTTTGCTCAAGGAAGTCATCAAAAAGGGCGCTACCAAACTCAAAGCATTTTGGTGTAAATCCCCAAAAATTCATTGAAACTATTGTGTTTTCATCAATTTGCGCAAAAGTTCCGTTTTCATCTTTGTTCATTAAATTTCCATTTATCTTTTCAATATGTGTACGTTCAGTAACATCAGTCAAATATCCGTTTTTATCCACCTGACATTCGCCTCTTGATACGAATCCGTAATCAGAAATTGTATTTTTCAACAAGTAAGCCATAGTACTAAAATCGTAGGACTCTTTATCTGTATCTGCCAAAACTTTTGCTATAATTTCAAAAGCTTCTTTGCCATAAAAATCATCAGCATTTATAATAGCAAAATTTTCTTTAACGGCATCTTTAGCCATCAACAACGCGTGTCCTGTTCCCCAAGGCTTTTTCCTTTCTGGATTTTTAAATTTTATAGGCACATATTCAATTTCCTGAAAAACATAATCAACTTCTACTTTTCCAAATAGCTTTTTGTTAAATACTTCTTTAAATTCTTCTTCAATATTTTTTCGTATTATAAACACGATTTTTCCGAATCCTGCCTGTAATGCATCATAAATAGAAAAATCCATTATAGTATCTCCTTCCTGAGTAAATGTATCTAATTGCTTTAATCCTCCATATCGACTTCCGATGCCTGCTGCTAAAATTACAAGAGTAGGTTTATTTATACTCATTTTCTTATTATTAAAACGTTACTATTATTAGGTTAAATCGTTAACTAATTACTTAATTTTTGGCTAATGTATAAATGAAATTTTAAACGACAAAGAAAATTAACAAAAAATGTGCTCGAGCACACAAAAAAGTTGTTATCGAGCACATTTTTTTTCTATTTAAATTAATATTTTTTTTTTACATTTGTATATTATGGAAAAAATTTATACGATTAAAGATATTGCAGCTTTAGCAAATGTTTCTAAAGGAACTGTTGATAGGGTTTTGCATAATAGAGGAAAAGTCTCTCAAGTATCTCTTGATAAGATAAACGAAGTATTGAATAAGATTGATTATAAACCAAATCTGATAGCACGAAATTTAAAGAATACTAAAATTTATTGCATTTGTGTTTTATTGCCTAATCCAGAAAATGATCTCTACTGGCAACCTTGTAATGATGGAATTTTAGAGGCTAAAGAGGAGTTTAAATCTTTTAATGTTTCTGTAAAAACTTATTTTTTTGATCCCTTAAGTACCTCTTCATTTATAAAAGCGAATGACACCATTTTAAAAACTTCTCCTGATGCAGTTTTACTTGTGCCATTATTTTATAAAGAATCACTAAACATTATTGAAAACTACAACTTATTGGGAATTATATCAATAACCTTTAATAACTACCTTAAATCTAATGCTATCAAAAATTTTGTTGGTCAAGATTTATTTCAAAGCGGAAGAGTAGCTGCACGATTATTAGATTTACTTCTTAAGAAAGGCTTAATTGCAATTATTCATATTGATGAAGATTACGAAAATGCTATTCATATGCAGGAAAAAGAAAAAGGATTTAGAAATTATTTTAAGCATTTAGAAAGCTCCGAATTTGAGATTTTAACCTGCAAATTAGAGCATCCTGAATTTAATAATAAATTAACCAGTTTCTTAAATTCGCATTCTGATATAGCAGGAATTTTTGTTACAACTTCAAAAGCATATCAAGTAGCAGAAATCACTTCAGAAATGAAGGATAAGAGAATTTCAATTGTAGGTTATGACTTATTAGAGAGCAATATAAACTTAATGAACAACAATGCAATAGATTTTTTAATTCATCAAAACCCTAAAAGGCAAGCCTATCTTGGGACAGCAAGTCTTATAGAATACTTTATTTTTGATAAAGAAATTTCAAAATTAAAGCTTTTGCCTATTGACATTATTAATTCTGAAAATGCTAAAGATTATCTTCTATAATTTTTAAGGCTGAATTAGATTCAACACTCCAAAGGAAGATGGTGTATGGAAATTAGGCACCTCCGTACTTGGATTTACCCAAGAAATCCATATTGGTTTTAAACTTAAATCTTGTTGTTCTTTATATTTTGCACGAAAAATTCCGGTTTCAATTGTATTCTCTTTCATCAAATTCAATTCCTTCAATGATTTTATACTTATCGCTATCTCAACAGTAAAATCAATAGGATTTATTTTAGTTTTAACCATTATATGATTTTTTGGCCAATTCCAATCAAAGTCAAAATTTTTATTGGGTTTCGCTATAAAATCCATAATTCTACAAGTAGGATCAATTTCTAGGCAATAATAAGGATTTAATAATTCATCTGTTCTAAAAAAAAGTTCAACCCGGTCAGAATTTCCAATGCTAATAATACTATCATCTTCTTTATCAATGTGAACGACATTATCAAAAACAGTAAAGCAAAAATAGATATTTTCAATATCCCACATTGATTTAAATTCAATTTTGCTGAATTTTTCATTATCCCAGGCAGAGACAAAATCGGTTAATATTTCAGCACTATCCCACAATGGGTTATTACCTTTACCATTTAGGGTAAAGGTTCCTTTTTTAATATAATTAACATTATAACTTTTCATCATATCCATTTTAATTAAAGGAATCTCTAATAACTACTATTAAAATTTCAAAATACTTCTAGTATCATTTTAAAATTTAGCTTTCATTTTTTATTTTTCCACGTGCATTTTTTATTTTTATTACTTACATATTTATTTCTTTTTAAATAGACATGATTATTCACTAAGTCACCTCTAATTGAATTTCCATGAATACATCTTGATTATTCTCCTTAATTTATGTCAAAAATAGTGGAATTCCCAGAAAAAAGCGAAAAAAAATTTCACACTTTAACATAGAATCCTTTTTATTCATATACCATAGCAATAAATATAGTATTCCAGAAACCAGCACTAACATCAACATCACGGGCAATCAATAGGTCTCTCTACGGTTGTTCCCTTTGTTCCGTTGGGCAGTTACAGTCGGTCAACCCTATATTTTCATAACCTCTTTTAGCGTACTATCAGCATTTTATTTCCATAAGAAACAGTCAGGGTCTCCCTCCATTCCACAGACACTACACAGCACTAAAAAAACAGCAGCTTGAAAATAAGCAGCTGTTTTTTTTGTGCCGTTCCGTTCCTCATCTCCACACGGTCACTTCCTGCGTTCGGTCGGGCTACCATAACCGCAATATAGCTTCATTCCGTTACGCTCCGTTCCTCCTCTCCACTACATTCCAGCCATATTCCAGTTATAGCCCTTCGTTGTTTCAGCGGTTGCTCCTTCGCACAGCTATCGGGGTTGGCTCCGTTCCGTGAAAAACGGCACTTTGCCCTAAATCAAGGTTTCCCGCCAACAAAAGGCGGGAGTATTTTATTTTTTCCCCGCCGTTTCACGCTCATACCCGCTTCATTTCGCTACGTTCCTGCGCTCAATTCTCGCGTTTATGGTAGCTGTTCGATTGCCGCAACCCCGCCACTGCGCTCCTCGATAATAATAATTTCCGCTGTCGCTACTATCATTATTCTCTGCGGTGCTTGGGGGTGTTGGATTGCTGTTTTCAGTATAACGATCCAGAGAGTAGTGTCCTAACGTAAACGAATAGTGCTACCAAGAAAAAAATAAAAAAAAGAAAGTAAAGGTAAGCTCCGGTTTCAAAAAGTCAAGTTCAAGCCCTACGGGTTTTTGAAAAAATCTTCACCCTTACAGTTTCAATTCCCATTTTGTTATAGCGATGCGGTTTCATTTTACCAGCAGTCTGGGGTAGTATTTTTTCAAAAAAACTGGACTTCTTTTGAAACCTCCACTTCTCAGGCGACTTTCTTTTTTTTCTTTTTCTTTTAAAAATATTTAGGTGCCGAGCTTGGTGAGGCACCTAATCTAAAATCCGAAAGTATGCCAAATTTTATCGTCAAAACACATCAAAAAAACACCTCATACACAGGAGAGAAAATCTTTATTCTTAATAAAGGACTTAACAGCGGCAAACCGCAAAAGGAACCATTTACGAATAGTTTCATTATAATTTTTGCCAATAAAGAGGATGCAGAAACAGTCTATTGGCTTGCATATAGCTTATGGAAAGCCAATTTCTGGCGCCAGTCCCTGTATGGCTCTGTAATTCCTTTTTTGCGAATTGACGATTTCAGAAAAGATTTTTCAAGCAAAGTAACTGAAATGCTGCACGATTTCGAACAACATAAAAAAGAAGTTATAGCATTAAGGTTGTTGGAACAACAAGAAAATCATTTTAATAAAAATATAAATCTTATCAAAGAAATGCGCAACATCATTTTAAACCGTTACTGCAAGAAAATTTGATTTATTAATTTAACAAGGGAGTTTATGAAACTATTTATTTTATACCAAACTGACATATGGAAAAACAAGGCATCAAGAGTTTGCTTTGGAATATTTGACAGCAGAAAGAAGGCGGTAGATAGCGCAAAATATAACGGTCTATATGGTTCTTGTGCTAAAGTGGTAATCGCAGAGGTTACTTTGAATCTATTTGAAGAAAATTGAAACAAAAAAAGTCCAAACCTTACGGAATGGACTTTCTAAAATGCAATTCACGGTCACCACAACTTGAATTGCATTACTTTTTGTGCTTTCGAATCAAAAATTTAAGTATAATCGAAATTGTAAAACTGACCGCTGCGCCAATAGAGGCCAAAACAATAGTTTTTACAACATCTTCCGAATTCAAATTCGGGATTATGCTCAAAAAAGTACCGCCAGCGGTACCAACTAAAGCTGAATTACTGGATTGCATCTTTAGTTGAAGTCAATTGACTAACAGCAGAAATAACACCGCCCGCGATTGCTATGTATCCGCCAATTGAAACTAGGACAACGGGCAGCGCCACCGGGGCTGTTAAGACAGTTCCACCAATTGCAGCTAATGCAAGACCAATATTTCGAAGCACTTTAAAAAATTTCGGCGTTGGAGCTTTCGCTCTCTTGATTAAATTCATAATTTATTCTTTTATCATTCCTTATTGGAAATCTGATTTAACAATTAAACGAACCTCTTCTTCTCGATCTAAAGCTTTATAAGCCATATCTTTTAATTTATAAAATGCCTTTCGTGACATAATACCTAAACCTGGACCAGAAAATTGAGTTACCGGAGCAATACAGCCATTTAATTCTGCAAGCGCATTGTTGGCTGGATGAATCAAAATAAATTTTCTGTTTTCAACATTCATAACCTCCAAATGCCATTTGAATTTGTTGCTGTAACGCTTTCTTATAAAATATTTTCCCTCCGGAATGCAAGAAACCTTCGTTTCGTTTTTCTTCCATGGCAATTCAATAGCGTTACATATTAATTTGCCCTCGTATTCGAGTTTACTATTTGTTCCATCAGGGAAATAAGTTCTTTTCAATATTAAAACCATCTTACAATCCGCTTACTGCAGCCAGTGCTAATGGGTTATAAGCTCCGTTTTTCAAAGGATACATCTGGCCATTTACACTTTGATAAAACTCAACTCCTAAAGCTAAAAACAATGGTTTAATACTATTTGGCGTTACCGTATTGGTCTGAGTAATCACTGCAGTTGCAGTCGTATCCCATGGTAGAATAGCTGTTTCTGAATGGGTTTCAACAAACGTTTCAGCTTCAAAATCAATTTCAGCACCAGCTGAAATAATTTTAAAGTGAGTAGTCCCACTTGGCGCTGCAATCATATTTGCAGGAATAAAAGAAGCGATATCTACAGCGATGTCACCGGACACCCTATCAATAGTCCCTGCAAAGGGAGCAAACAAACTAGTGCCCAATTTTCCTCGGATATTAAACTCAAAGCCCACTAACAATTCCGCTTCGCCGTCAATCACATTGCGTAATCCACGCACGCTAACTGTGTCTGCTTGGATAACTTTTATCATTGCTTGAGTCAAGCGGCTTACCATTCTACCGTCGGCAGAATTGATCAAAACAGCTCTCAAAGCCGTTCTCAAAATCTTCCCTGCTTTCCCTGCTCTTCCAAATTCAGAACCATTCTCACGCGTTCTTTGAAACGCAGGATCATTTTTGATTCTGCTGGCATCAATGCCTCCTTTTTCACGTGCCAAATGTCCATCTTGGGTTTTGTAAAAAGTAATATCACCGATAGTACCTTTCAATTTAATTATGCCTTTCTGTCTTGCCATAATTCCTAAAATTTAAGTTTATAATTTGTTTTAAATATTCTTCAAATCCACTTTCCGTTGCAACAATTCCGATGGATTTTAAAACAAATTTTAGCCAATTAAATAGCATAAAAAACACTCCCCTATTCCAAATGTCATTTTTAGGTATAAATGGCAGGAAACAACACAAATGTCTCTTCCCATCACTCAAAAAATCACAACAATTGTCCCTTCTGATTAAAACAGATTTTTCATTAATTTTATAGAGTCAAATAAATTGGATTACAGGAATTTCAAGTAAGTCAAAGCCCAATAAAAGCTATAGATAGAGTATGAAAACAGAATATAAAAGATTGTGTATCTACCCGAAGGATATACAGCGCATAACCGGAAAGAGTTATAGGCAAAGCATCAGAGTGTTGCAAAACATCAGAAAGGACCTCCACAAGCTCCAAAATGAGCTTGTATCGATAGAAGAGTTTTGCCAATATACTAGCCTAAAAATGGAACAGGTTGAACCTTTGATTATTGGATAGAAAATTTATTTAAACGCATCAAATTTTGAACTTTAACAGACTAATAAATTGTTCAAACTTATGTTTAATTACATGTTCAATATGTAGTGTGGTTTACCCATAAAAATTATTATAAATCAGCACTATTTTGTACAATTACTACTCACATATTGATAAAATACACCACAATAAAAAAGGGGATGATTTCGATTATAATTTACATTTTAAAATACTGATTTTAAGTTATTTACACATCTTTGTAAAATCCCTCTTTCTCCGCCAGTAGAAGTACAAATTAAATTAAAACCCTTTAAATCGTATGATTTAGAGGGTTTTTGCTTTTTGGTACTATCCAAATTATTCGTCAATGTTTGTACCATAAGCGATAAAATTGAAACTCTAACTTTTCAACTTAAAAATTTCTGAAACAGTTTTGATGCAAATCCAATCTTGGTTTTTTGTCCTACTAGATTCAATTAATTAATGCAACTTTCAGGAAAAGAGATAAGATAATTTTTTCAAAAGAAAGGGCATGAAAGCCCTCTCTCTCGAATGGAATAAATTGTCTTTATTTGCTCCTGACCAAAGTTGTAAATAATGAGCCATTTAACCAGTGAACAAAGATATACTATTAGTGTATTATTAGAGCAAAATTTTAGCAAAAGCCAAATCGCATTGCTCATTAAAAAGGACAAGTCAGTAGTGACCCGAGAGCTAAAACGTAATTGTAATTTACGCAGTGGCAAATATGATTATGCTTTAGCATAGCGAAAATATGAAAAGCGACAGAAAGGAAAATCTAAAAGAAATGATTTAACCGTTGAAATTAAAGAGCGCATTAAAGCATGCCTAGATCAAGAGTTAAGTCCGGAACAAATCGTAAGGGTTTGCTCAAAAAACGGATTATCTTGTGTTTCAACAGAGTCTATTTACCAACATATTTGGAGAGATAAGAAAGAAAAGGGGGATTTATATCTAAGTCTACGAACAACCGGTAAAGGTATAGAAAAAGAGGAAGTGCGAAAGATTCCAGAGGTGTCTTAAGCAACCGGAGACTTATTGAAGATCGCCTGAAAATTGTTGATTTAAAGCAACGTTTTGGAGATTTAGAAATAGATACTATAATCGGCAAAAATCACAAAGGAGCCATTGTTACGATAAACGACAGAGTCACCGGAATGCTGAGGGTGAAAAAGATAAAGTCTAAAGAAAGTGAGTTGGTCAAACAAGCGACCATTGAATTATTACAGAACTGGAAGTCTCATTTGTTTACAATCACATCCGATAATGGAAAAGAATTTGCGATGCATCAAGAAATCGCAAAAGCACTAGAAATTGATTTTTATTTTGCAAATCCTTACAGTCCATAGGAACCAGGGGCAAATCAAAATCTAAATGGATTGATAAGGCAGTATATACCGAAATCGACCTGTTTTGAAGAAATAACAATCGAAAGAATTATAGAAATACAAGAAAAATTAAATAACCGTCCGAGAAAAAGATTTAATTTTGAAACACCAAATTATATGTTTTACCAAAAAGTTGCATTTATAACTTGAATCCAGCCCTATAAAACAAGTCAAATTAAAATTTTTCAACTTTTTATCTTTAAATCAATACCTCACTCCCTCATCTTGTACCTTGGCAGATTAATCTCATGCGCCCGAGGATATGGATCCCGACTGATATTACTCACATCTTCCTTGATGCGTTGTTGGGTTAGGAATTGATAATCCTTAGCATCAGAATATCTTGGATCAGGGACAAAAGGAAGCTTTGCCATTTTGAAAATGGTTAGCGTTGGAAAATGATAATCAACTTCAACAGTTCCTAATAAAAGATAACAACCTCCACCTTGAAAAGGAAACTGTAGTAAATTATCAGGGAAATGCACGGTGTCAAAATAAGTTCCTTCAAAATCTACCCAAGTGCCAAAACACATCGTACCTCTAACGGTGAGCACTTGTTTTCTCGAAATAAGACAACCCAACATGCGAACTTGCTTTTTGTGGTGTTGGATTAAATTCTTTGCCATTACATCACCTCTGCAGTGACTTTGCAATAAATCAAAAGTGGTAAAAGAGGTTGAAAACCCTAATAACTCAGTTTCGTCAAAAGCATCTTCAAAACGAGAACGCTCTAATTTGGTAATTGGTATTCCTTAATCGATTACGTATTGTAAAACTAGTCCTTATGTTCAATATTAAAATAATACAATAAACTTGGCAGCACAATTAAAAGTAAAGGCATTGCGATTAAAAAACCACCTATTACTGCAATTGCAAGTGGTTGATGCAATTCAGAACCTGTACCAATTCCAATGGCCAAAGGTAATAATGCAATTATTGCTCCTAAAGCAGTCATTAATTTTGGTCTTAAACGGGTTGATATGGCATACACCAAGGATTGCTTTTTATCATTCGAATTATGAAGGGTTTCTTTAAATTGTAAATAGGTGAAAATAGCATTTTCACTAATAATTCCAACAATCATAATCAAACCTGTATAGCTCCCAACATTCAAAGGAGTGTTTGTCAAAAACAGTAATAAATAACTCCCAGAAATACCTAGGACTGAAATAAACAGCAGTATAAAAGCCACTTTTAAATTTCGGAAAAGGAATAACAAAACGCCAAAAACTAATAAACAAGATGCCATTAAAATAAGTAATAATTCTTTGAATGATTGTTGCTGGTCTTTGTAAGCGCCGGCATAATCAATATAATAACCACTTGGCAGCGAAATTTTACTTGAGACTTCTTTTTTAATGTTTTGCATCACCGTACCTAAATCTTTATTGTCTAACCTACCGGTAACCACGCACATCATCTGCAAATTTTCGCGCTCTATCTCGGCAATTCCTTTAGAGATTGAGATATTGACCAGATTTTTAATCGGTATCGATTTTCCATTTGGTAAAAAAATAAAAATCTTTCTAATTTCCTCTAAATTTCTATTCTGGGTATTTGGATAAATCAACCGTATCGGAACCGCTTTATCCAACTCTAAAATAGAGCCAATCACATTTCCTTCCAACAAAGTTTGCAATTGAAATTGCAAATTGGCTGGCGTAATACCATATTGAGATAATTGGTTATAGTTTGGGGTAATACTTATGGAAGGCCCAGCATATACAATTCCATCAAATACATCAGCGGTGCCTTCTGTTTTTTTGACTATGAGAGCTACTTGTTTGGCTATTTTTTGCAATTCTTTTTGATCGTTTCCAAATACTTTGACCTCAATAGGAGAAACAGAACTCATCAAATCACCTAGCATGTCGCCAATAACTTGACCAAAATCTATTCGAAGTGCAGGCTGTGAACTTTCTACTTTTAATCGAATTTCATCTATAACGTCATTACTTGTTTTGAAACGGTCTTTTTTAAGTTGAATTAAATAATCACCTCTATTAGGTTCTGTAATAAAAAAACCCATTTGTGTCCCTGTTCTTCTGCTGTATGCCTCCACTTCTGGAATAGTATGAATGATTTTCTCGACCTCAACTAACATTCTATCCGTTTCTTCTAATGAAGTACCAGGTGGTGATTCATAATCCAAAACAATACTTCCTTCGTCCATCTCCGGTAAAAAACCAGTTTCTAATTTTGGTAAAATTAAAACTATCGAAATAAGTAATACAGCACAAAAACCAAAACTCAATAGTGGTCTCTCAATAAAATAGGCTACCCAATTTTGACTTTTAACTTCGTGATGTTTGCTTGCTGATTTCACTTCAGAAAGATTGTTGTCATTTTTTGTAAGCAACAAATAAACAACTGGCAATAGAATCCAAGTCACAAAAAAAGAACAGATTAATGTGATAATCATCGTATCTGTGAGCACTTTAAAATAGGCTCCAGCAACACCACTCATCAATACAAAAGGAAGAAAAATAACAATAGTACATAAGGATGAACCTACCATTGCAGGAAAGAGATAGTGAATTGCTTTTTGCAATAATGCTGTTGTAGGTTCTTCAGGATGCTCCTCGTGGGTTCTATGAATTTGCTCCACAACAACGATGGCATCATCAATAATCAGCCCTAGCGCAGCAGCAATTGCACCTAAGGTCATAATATTGAAAGTTTGTCCAGAAAAATATAAGACTAGCAAAGTAGCACAAAGTGTTACCGGAATTACAATTAAAATAGTAGCACTTGCTTTAATCGATTTCAAAAATAAAATTGCCACAATAATCGCTAAAAACAGTCCTATTAATAAACTGTCGGTAACACTTTTTACGGCATCACCCACAAAACTGGATTGCTCGTAATAAGGTTTTATTTTTAGATCTTTCGGAATTATTTTTTGCAATTCTTTCAATTTCGCATCCATATCACTTGACATGGTAATTAAGTTGGCACTAGGTTGTTTGATGATCGCAATTAATACACTTTCTTTTCCGTTGGCATTTACTTTTATATATTCTTTAGCTTCTTCAATGGCTACCGTTGCAATATCTTTTAAGGTTATTATTCCTCTTCCATTATTTATGATTACTAGATTTTCTAAATCGGATTTCGTGTTAATCTGAGTATCGGTTAGCGTTAAATATAAAAATCGATTATCTGACAAGTAACCATTGGAAGTAATAAAATTGGTTTGGCTTAAAACCTGTGAAACTGCTTCAGGCGTAATGCCATAAGCAATCATTTTATTCTGATTGAGTTCAATCCAATATTCTTTTTCTTTTCCACCAATAACTCGAACTTCACTTACACCATCCACTTGCGAGAGAAAGGGCTTTATCGTGAAATTGGCTATTTTTTTTAATTCAATAGGGGATTTATTTGTGCTTTCGATTGAATAGCTTATCACAGGAAGAATGGACGGATTCATTTTCTCCACTGTTATCTGAATATTTGGTGGTAAATCAGTTCTAATCTGATTAATTCTAGATTCAATTTGCTGTTTGCTTACATCCAAATCCGAATTCCAATCCATAAATGCTGAAATCTCACAACTTCCTCTGCTGGTTGTGCTTCGAACCGTTTTTAGATTGGGGATTTTTTTTATCGCATTTTCTAGTGGCTTGGTAACGGTAACCATCATTTTATCAACTGGTTGTTGGCCTGCATCGGCAATGACTTTTATTTTAGGAAAAGTAATTTCTGGAAATAAACTGGTTTGCATTTTAGAATACGCAAAAATACCTCCCAATACTATCAAGAAAATTAAGGTGCTTAAACCACTTTTATATTTTACAAAAAAATTATTCATTATTGGACACTATTTATAATTTTCACTTTAATGGTATCGCCCACTCCATAGTTCCCTGAAATTACTATTCTATCTGTTACTTTAAATTTAGGTGCTATTATTTCTATTCTTTCTTGATTTTTTAAACCAATTTGAACAGGAACCTTGATAGCCGTCGCATCATTTTTAAGTAACATAACCCAATATTCTGTTTCTATTTCATTACTTAAAATAGCTGCTTTTGGTACCGTAGTGATAGAAGATTTATTTGATTTTGGAATCCGTACAGAAACAATCAAGTTTTCAGGTAAAACTTCATTTGCATTGATTTTTAAAAATACACTTTGCATTTGCGAAGCGGCATCTACAGCCGGAATAAATTGTTTTATTGTAGATGAAATGGATGTTCCATCTGGCAAGTAAATAGGAAGTTGTTGATTAATCGAAAGGTATTTTTTTAATTCGAAAGGAACATTAATAACGACGCCATAATTATTCAAATCATTAATAATGGCCAATACATCCCCTTCTTGAACGTAGTTGCCGTTCTCTACATTAATAGCGGTAATAAATCCATTAGAACTTGAGGAGATAAAAACCGCATTTCCAAAATGCAAATTAGCGTCTAATTTATTCACATCATTTCCTAAAGCAATTGCCTCTTTTGTTTTTATGGAAAACAGCCTTTTTCCTTTTACAACTTTGTCATTCGTTTTTACATTAACAGCTGTTATATAACCCGTAATGATTGATTTTATGGGAGTTTTAACGATATAGGAAACCGTTCCAGACACTTCTTCATAATCATCAATACCAGTTGTATCGATTGCTGTGACAGTTACAGGGATGATAGTTTCTGTTTCTTTTACAGTAGTTTCTTGTTTTTTACAAGACTCTAAAAGCACTAAAAAAAATAGAATTATAAGGGATGTGATTATCTTATTTTTCATTTGTATTCCAGTAATTAAGGTCATTAATTAATACCAATCGTTCCATATTGTTTTGAGCCATTGCATTTGTAATCGACAATGAAGTACCTAATGCAATAACATAATCTGATATAATTGCATTTCCAGTGACTAACAATTTATTAAAAGCTTTTAATAAAGTGCCATTGATATTGAATTGAGCCTCTAATTGTTTAGTAATCATTTCGTTTTGACTTAATTTTAACACTAACTGTTCTTGCCGCTGCTTAAACTGTCTTTCAAATTGTTTTTTATAAGCCGCACTAGTTTGCAAGGCCAATTTATTTTTAATGGTTTGGAGTTTTCTTTGATCTCCATCATAAATGGGAATTGAAAGATTAAAACCAACACTGTTACCAAAATTTTTATGATATTGGCCTGTTATAGTAGAAACATACCCAGCATCTGCTAACAATAGTAGTGATGGCTTATAATTATTGGCAATATTTTGTTTTTGATTCTGAATACTCAAACTATCAATTTTAAATTGTTGATTATAAATAGAACTTTCTGAATCTATTAGTTGCTTCAATTCAATTTGCGGTTGGATTAATACAGCGGTCGATTTTTCATTGGTTCCACATAAATAATTTAATATTCCTAAATCATTTTCAAATTGATATTTCATTTGCAGCATGATGAATTCCTGCTGTTTTACTGTGGATAAAAAAAGAAGGTAGTCCGTTTGTTTGTAGATTGATTTTTGAGTAAACTTTTTAAGAATTTCCAATTCAGTATTTAATAAACCAAACTGTTTTTGTAGGTTTAAAAATTGATTGTTATCAGAAAAAGCAATGATATATTGTGATCGTATGGCTTTTTCAATATCATTTTTTGTAATTTTTTTATTAAAATCTACTTTATCTTTTAATAAAGTGATGGCAGTAAGCTGATTGTTTTTTTGGCCTTTGCCAAATATTTTTTGCGAAAAGCTCACTAAACCGCTAACATTTTGGCCATTACTGATCGCATTGTCGTAACCAAAATTATTAATTACCGGCGCATAATTAGCAAATAAATTAGCATTTAATTGCGGTTTTAAATTGGCTTTATATAGTAAACTATCTATCGATAAAGAATTAGATTGGTTGTTTAAATCCTCTAATAAAGCCGTATTCACAACGGCTTTTTCAATAAAAAAATTCACGTCTCTTTTTTGTGCAAAAGAAGCAATTGCATTAAGTGCAAGGATATAGAGAATGAGAATTCGCATAAAATTATCAGATTTTGTGTTCTTAAAGAACCACCATTATAGCTTAATACAACTTCACACTCCAGTATTTTTTGAAGTTTATTTTAAAATGCTTGTCCTATTCCAAAATAAAATAAACTGTCCTCTTTTGACTTTCCATAATCAAATGACAAAATTGTAGATTGATTCCAAGCAATTCGTAATCCTGCACCGTATGAAAATTTAATATTTTTAAAATTTAAATCTTGCCATCTATCTCTCACTGTTCCTGCATCAAAAAACGGCGCTAATCCAAAAGCAAACCTTTGTTTTCCAAGTTTAGTTTCTAAGAATCGATACCTTAATTCTATGTTAGTAAACCATAACGAGCGTGATAAAAACCGGTTTGCTCTATAACCTCTCAACGATTGTTTTCCTCCCAAAGAGTTGATACTTCCATCGGGACTCCATTGATCTTGAAATTCAAAAAATGGAGCGTTTGATCCAAATATATTTCCAACTCCCAACCTACTCGCTACAACTGTCCTTTTACCGAAAGGCAATTTCCAAAATCCTTTCCCTTGTAGAAATAATTTATTAAATTCAAACTGCGAACCAATATATTTACTTGAATATTCATTTGCAATTTCAAAATAGTATCCTTTTGTTGGATCTGGTTCAAAATCTCTTGTGTCATAAATAAGCGCAGTTTGAAGAATCGAAATCCAACCGCCGTTTAAACCCGATATATTCGTTTGTTCAAAATCTCTTTTTAAAAGCGAGAACCCATTAGGCGCGGTTGTCTTTTCTTTCGTAATTGGATCTATAGCCTCAGCTTCGACACCTTCAAAAGTTTTGTACCTTAAGTTTTGTATTTCATAGCCGCCCATAATTCTCCATTTTCCATTGCCTAACGCATAATCGGCTTTTAGATTAAGCATAAATTCTGTTTCTCTAAATCTATTAGATAAGGCATCTGTTACAAAAGGGGCTTCGCCAACATCGCCTGAACGCAGCGTTTTTCTTGCCTGATCATATTCTGAATAGGTGTTATAAGTTGGTCCTCCACTAGGAGTTGAAGGAAGTCTTAATGGTTCTAAAGTAGTTTCAGTTAGACCAAAATATAAATTGGTTGGATTTTGCTGTGCCTTAAAATCAATTTTAAATCTCCATCTAGTGCCTTTGTAATAAGGAACATCTAATGACATCACTAATTCTCTTGCATTGGATGTGTAATAAGCTGCGTTCACCTTCAATTTTGCTAAGTAAGGCGTGTAAGGAAACAAGGGATTTGTTCGCGCTCCATTCCAGAAAATATTAGATCTCACACCAAAACCAAATCCGGTAACCGGATCTGATGAAAAATCAGGAATTCCTGTGAAAAACCTACCTTCTTTTTTTTTAATGAGGTCATCTTCAGACATTCTTTTTGATTTTACAAAGGATAAAGAATCTTTTTCCTGCGCTTCTAAAAAAGGAAAACTTAGAAGAGTCAACATAAAGGAATACAGTAAGGTTTTTTTCACTTTCGTAACTATTTGTACAATTAAGCCACTATTTTTTTTTTAATGGCTTGTTATAAATTATATTTTTATTTTAAGATTATTCTCCTTTCAAGATTTTTACAAATCTACCAGAAGCATCAAAAATCAAATCACTATTTTTTCCATCAATACTAATCTCCGCTTCAAACGTAATTATATTTTTGTCATCTGTAATTTTAGCAGTTTCTTTGATTTTTTTATTAGGATAGGTCATTGCTATATAGGTTGAGGCTTTTGCAGGTAATTCGTTTTCTTTAATTTCGATTTCTGTGGCTACCTTGTGCCCTTTTTTATCATAGTTTGCTGAAGCATCTTTGCCATTCATTGTAAATTCTGCTTCAAAACCATCTGTCTCAATATCCCAATTTACTTTCGTATTTGGATATTCTTTTTGAAAAGCTTCCTTAACAAATTTCGGCACTTCTTTCTTTTCTTTAGTCTGTGCGCAACCTACTGTACTTATTGCCGCAGCGGCAAATAAAATTAAATTTTTCATAATTGCTGTTTTTAAATTAGTATGCAAATATCTATCATGAATCTATTTCAAATCTATTTTGTAAACTGCTTTATAAAAAATATATCCACATCAATGCTAGTTATAGTTTGACTTACTATATCAATTTCAAAAAGAAATTAATAGTACCACTTTCGAATTTTATTGGGCGTGGTGTATTGCTAATCCCGTTTATTTCAACACATTTAACTGGTCAATAATTTGAATAAAAATATCTTGCCAATAATTTGGATTATAAGATAGTGAGGAATTTCCAAATCGAATAATTTGAATATTTTTCTCTGGATAGATGTACAGATACTGACCATAAAGTCCAACGGCATAAAAACTATTATATTTTACAGGTCCTATTCCCCAATTGTTGTTGTAAAAATGTCTGTTATTGTTACTCGGATCTGAATGTGTTGAATATTCCACCCAATCCCTTGAAACAATCTGATTGCCCTCCCAACTGCCTTTGTTGAGATATAACCTTCCAAATTTAGCAAAATCAATGGTCCTTGCTTGTAGGCAACAAAAAGCTTTTTCCATACCATTTTGATTATCCTTGTCCAAGCTCCAATATGCGGGTGCTTCCATGCCTAATGGCTTCCAAATTTTAGTTTCTAAGTAATTTGAAACGGGCTTATTCGTTATTCTTTCAATAATTAAAGCTAACAACTGGGTATTTGCACTGCTATAATGAAATTCAGTATTAGGTGCTGTTTTGATCGTTAATTCTTTCATATCTCTTCTTAAATCATGACCCCAATAAAATTCAGCATTATCGGAGACAATATTAAATTCTTGATCTGTAAATTTTATTCCTGAAGTGTGTTGCAGTAAATTTTTTACTGTAATCTTATCAAATCCTGGCTTATTTTTAAATTCCGTTAAATAATTAATAATAGGGTCCTCTTTACTTTTAATTTTTCCTTCTGAAATAGCTATACCTACCAATGTTGAGACCATTGGTTTGACCATAGAAAACGAAGATACTAACGAAGTGTCCGAGTATTTACCATTATATTTCTCATATAAAATCGTATCATTTCTGATGATCAAAAACGAAATTGTATTATGAATTTTTGCAAAGCTATCTAGAGCTATATTACTTGCATTCAATGACTTGTTAGTCAAGCCTATCAACTTTCCTAAATTGTAGTCTTTAGCAGGCTTTATGAAATTAAAAACGGAGTCTTGGTTTTCAATTTTTCTTTTCGGAAAATGAGAAAAGTCATTCTGGTCTGGTAATGCCCCAAATCGAAGGGTGTGATAAACATCACAAGATGAAATTCCTAGAATAACGATTGCCAATAGTAAAATACTTATTTTGCTCCCCATAACTTTTGTTAGATGTTATTATATTAGTAATCAATATTTACAATCAATCTATTATGTAACCATATTTTTAAACTGACTTAAAGAAAATAAATGCGCATTATTTTTATAATGATATGAAATGTTAATTGAATTCGCTTCGGCAATTTCCTTCACGATAGCCAATCCTAAACCAATAGAATTTACATTAGACGATTTTTTTTCAAAACGCTCAAAAATAGTATTTTCATTTAATGGTTCGAGTGCACCAGTATTGCTTATAATTAAGGTTTTATTTTTTATCGAAACAATAATTTGTCCGTTCTTGTAATTATGTCTTATGGCATTTTGGACTAAATTATTAATTAAAATAAAACACAATTCTGAATTAATTCTAAAATCCAATTCCTTAGTTGCTTCGTAAACAAACTGAAGCTTTTTATCTAAAATGAAATCTTCGTTTAAGGTTTTTACTTTCTCAAGCAAAGGAAGTAGTGCAACGGTATCTGTTTTTTCGTATTGTTGATTTTCTATTTTAGAAAGTAATAACAATGATTTATTTATCCTACTCAGCCGACTTGTTGCCTCTTCAATAGAAACTAACAGCTTCATTGTTTCTTCATTCAACGTATTTTCTTGAAGTAATAAATCGATTTTACCTTTAATTATAGCTAATGGCGTTTGAAATTCATGGGAAGCATTTTCAGCAAATTTCTTTTGGTTTTTATAATCATTAATCATTTTTGAGGTCATGTGATTGATAGAAGAATTTAATTCGCTGAACTCCGTGATTTCATTAGATTCTAATTTTTTATAATGCAGTGTATTGACGTTAAAATCCTTTATATAGTCTAAGGTGCTTTTAAATGGTTTCCAAATTAACTTGGAAATTTTGATATTGATGTACGCTGTGACTAAAAAAAGTAATACCAATAATAATGTAAAAACAACAAAGACTACTTCCATCAATTCATCATATTCTATGGTACTCTTCCACACTTTAATCTGATAATTTTTCCCGTTTACGACAGCATTTAGTGCTATCATTTTATTCGAAATGTACTCCTTTTCAATATCAGAATACAGCAACGTGTCTTTGATAGTTTGCGGAATAATCCTGCCCTTTTCAATCTCTTTTATATAAACCTCATTATTGGCTTCAAATACATTTAGAACAGGACCATTTCCTTTTTTAATGTAACTTTCGATCACTTTAACTCTTGTTAAAAGAATAGATTCATTGCTTTCCCCAATTTCTTCCAATAAAAAAAAATAGATAAAAATGGCTGAAAATAAAATTACCGGAATAGTGTAGAAGATATAATATCGGCTCGTTTTTGTTAGTAACTTCATAGTTCGGTTTTAAAAGTATATCCTATGCCATATATGGACTGAATGTAGTCATTACAGTTTGCTGCCAGTAGTTTCTTTCTAAGATTTTTCACGTGGTTGTAGATAAAGTCAAAATTATCAAATTGATCCGCGCTGTCTCCCCATAGATGTTCCACCAAAGCGTTTTTTTGAATAACCCTGTTTTTATTAGCGATAAAATACACTAATAAATCAAACTCTTTTGAAGTTAAAGGAATTGGAAGTGTGTGTATCAAAACTTTTCTTTCGTCCGGATATAGCGCAATTTCATTGATAATAATTACTTCAACTCCATCAAAATTATTGCGTCTAATTAAAGCTTTTATACGAGCATTTAGTTCGGGTAAATAAAAGGGTTTTGGCAAATAATCATCCGCTCCTAAATTCAATCCATCTATTTTATCATCGAATGAGTTTTTGGCTGAAATAATAATAATCCCTGTTTTTGGTCTACTATTTTTAATGATTTTTATTAAATCCAAACCATTTCCGTTAGGCAAAGTAATATCTAATAAGATACAATCATATTCATATAATTGTATTTTTTCATAAGCGCTATTAAAATCGTTTGCTACTTCAACTATATTCTTTTCAAGTCCTAAGTAGTGGGCAATACTTTTTTGCATTTCTATTTCATCTTCAACCAGTAAGATCTTCATAATGTAAGTTTAAGTGTAGAATTATAAAGTAAAATTAGCTGTTAAATCTATTCCAAATCTATTGTTTTTCAAAAATACAGATTTCCTACAGATTTGAAATTGAAATTTGTATATTCTCTCAAAAATATTTCCAAATAATTTATAAAATCACACGATATTACCAACCTATTTATAAGATTTTAGCGCTACAAAATAGCAGTGTAATTTTATTAAAGACAAAAAAAGTAGCTACTTTTAAATAAAATCAGGAACTTAAATCTTAAAATAAAAAATTATAATGAACACAAAAATTATTGATAACTATTCCAAGCTCACGCTATGTTTGTTTTATGTCCCCTTATTGCTAATAATTGTCATTGTTTCATTTCTGCAAAGCCAAGATTGTTTAAGTAATTTGAAATACATACAAATTCAAAAGAATAGTTTCTTTTTTATTAATCATAATTTAGGACAATATCCTAGTGTAGAATACAATCTTACTCAAATTGGTGATGCTTCGATATTTTTATCTTTTTTAATTATTTTGATTGTATATGCTCCTAAATTATGGGAGTCTTTATTATCCGCTTCGCTAGTTTCTCTATTATTTTCTTACATACTTAAAAAAACATTTTTAGTACCAAGACCTGCCGAAGTGTTTGCAAACAATAGTTTTATTATCATCGGTAAAAAAGCTGTAGGCTTTGCCAGTTTGCCATCAGGACACTCTATTACAGTGTTTACTACACTTACCATCTTGCTTTTCGCCTTTAATCCAAAAAGGTTGAAATATAAAATTTTATGGGCTTCATTCATAATCCTTTCTGGTTTAGTTATTGTATTTTCAAGAGTTGGTGTAGGAGCGCATTATCCTCTTGACGTTATTTTCGGAAGTATTATTGGATATATTTCGGGTCTAATAGGCATTTTTATTAGCCGTAGATATAAAATTTGGACATGGATTAACGATAAAAAATATTATCCAATTTTTATTATAACCGTTTTAATATGCTGTATTTCTTTGATAATGAAAATAATTAATGAAAATTTAATAGTGTTTGATTTAGCACTAATTAGCTTATTTGTTGCACTTTACACAATAATTTATGTATACATTAAAAAATAATTTAAAAATAACTCATTTTGCGTTATTAATGAGTGTTCTTAATATTCTATTCTTTCATTATCCTTTTTTTAAATTTGTTTTTAATAACCTTGAATATAAAAGTACAAACGGCATTTCTATTATTATTAGTTTAATTATTCTGATGCTAGTTCTCAATGCTTTTGTTTTTTTTCTGATTTTTTTTCTATCGCGCTTAGTTGGAAAGTTTTTATTGGTCGTGTTCTTTATTATTAACTCCATTGCAGTTTACTTTATTAATACATACAGTATAATTATCGACGAAAGTATGATTGGCAATATTCTCAATACCAAATATGAAGAATCAAGCAGTTTTTTTTCGATAAAATTACTCGTGTACGTGATTTTATTTGGAGTTATTCCTAGCATTTATATTATAAAAGTTAAAATAATAAATGTAACGTTAAAGAAATTTTCGATCATCACTTCTCTTACTCTTTTATTAATTCTAGCTTTAGTTTTTGTTAATGCTAGTAACTGGTTGTGGATTGATAAAAATTCAAAAAAATTAGGTGGACTTGCAATGCCATGGTCCTACTCAGTAAATATTTCTCTTTTTTATGCCCATGAATACAAAAGAAATCAAAAAGAAATCTTACTGCCAAATGCTATTATAAAAGACAACCAAAAATCAATTGTAGTCTTAGTTATAGGAGAATCTGCAAGAAGTCAAAATTTTTCTTTATATGGCTACAAAAAAAACACGAATCCACTACTTTCTAAAACGCCTAATTTATTTCATTTTAATGCTATCTCTGATGCTACCTACACTACAGCAGGTGTAAAAAGTATTTTAGAACACACAAATAGTGATGAGTTATATGAAATATTGCCCAATTATTTATATAGAAATAATGTAGAAGTTATCTGGAGAACTACAAATTGGGGAGAACCGCCTATTCATATTAAAAATTTTCAAAATAGAGATTTTTTAAGACCAAATTGCACAGGTCAAGGATGTGATTATGATGAAATTCTGCTGACTGGCTTAAAAGAAGAAATTTTAGCCAGTAAAAAAAATAAAATATTGATAGTATTGCACACAAGTATTAGTCATGGACCTTCCTATAGCAAAAAATATCCACCCACATTTGAAACTTTTAAACCCATATGTAATAGTGTTGAATTAGGAAATTGTTCGCATGAAGAACTAATCAATGCTTATGACAATACTATTGTTTATACAGATTATATTTTATCTAATGTTATTGCCGATTTAAAACAATTAACAGCTTACAAAAGTACCATGATTTTTGTGTCAGACCATGGGGAATCTTTAGGAGAAAAAAATCTATATATGCACGGGTTACCTATGAGTATTGCACCGAAAGAACAATATGAAATTCCTTTTATAGTTTGGTTATCTGATAATAGTTCAAAACACTTAAAGCCTAATAAAACATTGTCTCAAAACCATGTGTTTCACAGTGTTTTAAATTTTTTAAACATAGAAAGTTCTATTTACAATGAGGAAATGAATATTTTTAAATAAACTAATTAAAAGGAATTAAAATATATCCACAAAAATTTTAATCGTATTAAATTTAAAACATGAATTACAAATTCCTTTTATCAACGTTCCTAATCTGTCAATCGATTTTTGCACAAGAAGTTAAAAATGATTCTATCAGCACAAAAAAAATCAGCTATAAAGAACTAATTATACCTTCTGTACTTATTGGTTATGGGATAATTGGTATTGAGAGTGAAGCCATTAAAAATTTAAATACAGAAATTAAAGAAGAGGTTAATGAAAATATTGACCATAAAATTACCATCGATGATTTTACACAATACCTGCCAGCAGTTTCGGTTTATGGCTTAAACGCTATGGGAATAAAGGGTAAGAGTAATTTTAAAGACAGAAGTATAATTTTGGCTGCGTCCTATCTATTAGTTGCTGCTACAACATTACCACTAAAAAACATAACACACGTGCAACGGCCAGATGGTTCGTCATTTAATTCCTTTCCTTCAGGTCATACCGCAACGGCATTTGCTAGTGCCGAATTTCTCTGGCAAGAATATAAGGATGTTTCTGTTTGGTATGGAATTTCAGGTTATATTATTGCAACAGGCACCGGTTTCTTTAGAATGTATAACGATCGACATTGGTTAACCGATGTAGCAGCTGGCGCTGGAATTGGTGTTTTATGTACAAAAACAGCCTATTGGTTGTATCCAAAAATGCAAAAGCTACTTTTCAAAAAGGAAACAAAAGCAACAGTTATCATTACCCCTTTTTATAATGGAAGGCAAACAGGAATTGGATTACTTAGAAAATTTTAATCTTTTTACTAAATCACAAAAAATGATTTATAAAAAGTTATTACTATCCGAAAGTTTTTAACACAACTTTCGGATAGTAATGACAAACTTTCTATAAAAGTCCATTTTATAAATGTAATCTTAGTTTTTTTGTCCTGCTCGCCAAAATAATCCAAATTAAAATTTTTCAACTTTTTACCTATAAATTAAATCCTTACTCCCCCATCTTGTACCTGGGCAGATTAATCTCATGCGCCCGAGGATATGGATCCCGACTGGTATTACTCACATCTTCCTTGATGCGTTGTTGGGTTAGGAATTGATGATCCTTAGCATCAGAATATCTTGGATCAGGGACAAAAGGAAGCTTTGCCATTTTGAGAATCGTTAGCGTTGGAAAATGATAATCAACTTTAACAGCTCCTAATAGAAGATAACAGCCTCCACCTTGAAAAGGATACTGTAATAAATTATCAGGAAAATGAACGGTGTCAAAATAAATTCCTTCAAAATCTACCCAGATGCCAAAATACATCGTACCTCTAACCGTGGGAATTTGTTTTCTCGAAATAAGATAACCCAACATGCGAACTTGCTTTTTGTGATGATGGATTAAATTCTTTGCCATTACATCACCTCTGTAGTGACTTTGCAATAAATCAAAAGTGGTAAAAGAGGTTGGAAACCCTAATAACTCAATTTCATCAAAAGCATCTTCAAAACGAGAACGCTCTAATTTGGGTAATTGGTATTCCTTAACATACTCCTGAAGTAGTAACATTTGATGGTCCATTTGAGCCAAATTAAACAATAAACTCGCCAATATTAATAGTTGGTTTTTGGTTTTACCGGTCTCCCTCGGGAATACAAGAAATTCGGCTTTGATTTCCTAACCAAGGCAATTCGATGGTATAACAAACTAGTGTGCCGTTCCATTCTAGGCTCCCTTGCGTTCCTTCAGAAAAATAAATTCTGTTTAATAACAAAACCATTTTACAATCCGCTCATGCTAACCAATGCTAACGGGTTATAGGATCCGTTTTTTAATGGATACATCTGACCATTCACCTGTTGGTAAAACTCAACACCTAAAGCCAAAAACAAGGGTCTTGTGCTATTGGGAGTAACTGGATTTGTTTGTGTAATAGCGACTGTTGGTGTTAAATCCCACGGAAGAATCGTGGTCTCGGAATTTGCGGAAACAAAAGTCTCCCCCTCAAAATCGATTTCAGAGCCAGCCGAAATAATTTTAAAATGAGTTGTTCCTCCTGGAGCTGCAATCATATTAGCGGGAATAAAAGGAGCTATATCAATAGTAATGTCTCCAGTTAATCGGTCAATACCAACAACATAAGGAGCAAATAAACTTGTGCCCAATTTTCCTCAAATATTAAATTCAAAACCTGCAAGTAATTCGGCTTCGCCGTCAATCACATTTCTCAACCCTCTCACACTGACGGTATCTGCTTGGATCACTTTTATCATTGCTTGAGTCAACCGACTGACCATTCTGCCATCAGCAGAATTCAGAGAAGTCGTTCTCAAAATCTTGCCCGCTTTTCCTGCTCTTCCAAATTCAGAACCATTCTCGCGCGTTCTTTGAAACGCAGGATCACTTTTGATTCTGCTGGCATCGAAACTCCTTTTTCGCGCGCTAAATGCCCATCTTGGGTTTTGTAAAAAGTAATATCTCCGATCGTACCTTTCAACTTAATTATGACTTTCTGTCTTGCCATAATTCCTAAAATTTAAGTTTATAATTTGTTTTAAATATTCTTTAAATCCACTTTCCGTTGCAACAATTCTGATGGTTTCAGATGCAAATTTTAATCAATTAAATTAGATTAAAAAGGCCGTGGCGACCAGATGGCAGGATCAGACACAGATGGCATAAATCGACATGAATGACACTTATAAGTCCATTAGAATTTATAAGTTTCTATATGCAATTACGTATAGATTGTAATTTAAAGAGAAAATTATATGCTTTAACATATAATTTGCTATATTTGTCCTAATTCGATGTAAATGCATATAATTATGATGACACTAGCAGACTTTGTAAAAGAAAAAAGAAATGAAGTAAACCTCACCCAGGAAGCATTTGCAGAACGTGCTGGAGTAGCACTTACCGTTATTCGAAAAATAGAACAAGGAAAAGAAAATCTAAATCTCGAGAGGGTAAACCAAGTTTTAAGAATGTTCGGTCACACCCTCGGACCGGTTAACGCAAGAGAATTATCCCAGTATGCCGAACAGGTAGGCAAAAATGAAAAGAAAGAATAATGAGACAAGCAGCAATATATTATAAAGACCTATTAGCGGGAATACTAAGCGAGACAGATGACGGAGACTATATCTTTCAGTATGAAGAACAATATGTAAAGGAGCATTCTAAAGAGTTCCTCACTTTTACAATGCCGGTAACCGCAAAAATATATAACGCCAAACGATTGTTCCCCTTTTTTGAAGGGCTTATTCCTGAAGGCTGGCTACTAGATATCGCATCCAAAAACTGGAAAATAAATACAAATGATCGTATGGGACTGCTCTTGGCATGCTGCCAAAACTGCATCGGAGCCGTTAGTGTCCAACCAATACCAAATGAAAATGAAAATGAAAATGAATAAGAACTGTTTATACTGTTATCAGATATTAGAGGATACAATTGGAGGTGATTTTCATGAGCAGTGCAGCTTAGATTTTTTTAATACAAAACAGCAACCTGCATTTGAACATACCCAACAACAAATGACCGCCTTAGCGCTAAATGTCGTGGAGCGAAGCGTGGCAGTACCTGGGGTACAACCCAAATTATCACTATCAATAGTAAGTGACACGATTCAGGACGGGAATAAAGGACGTCTTACCGTGGTAGGCGCTTTGGGCGGTAATTATATTTTCAAACCGCCATCCGAACAATTTCCTGAAATGCCCGCAAATGAACACCTAACGATGCGCATTGCAGAAGCTTTTGGTATTAACACTGTAAAATCAAGCTTGATTCGCCTACAATCTGGAGAACTTTCCTATATAACAAAGCGCATTGATAGGACCAGTACAGGTGAAAAAATCCACATGCTCGACATGTTCCAAATCACGGAAGCTTTTGACAAATACAAAAGCTCGATGGAAAAAATAGGTAAAGCCCTCGATGAATACTCGGACAATACCTTACTAGACAAACTATACTTTTTGGAATTAGGAGTTTTCAGCTACCTGACCGGAAATAACGACATGCACCTGAAGAACTTCTCGATGATTAATACAGGGGATAGCTGGACATTGGCTCCAGCCTATGATCTGTTGAACGTGGCCATAGTAAACCCGGAAGACACCGAAGAACTAGCCTTAACTCTCGATGGAAAAAAGAAAAAACTAAAATGGGAGCATTTCCAAACACTAGGCACAAACCTCGGACTCAACGACAAACAGCTAAAAGGAATAGTAAAACGATTCCAAAAAAACAAACCAATTGCCATGCAGTGGATCGAAAATTCATTCCTATCGGAAGCATTCAAAGAAAAATACAAACTACTATTAGAGGAAAGATACAGCAGTTTATTTCAGCCTAAGTAAACAAGCACTTTTTTGTTTAATTTTACTTAAAAGTATGGATAATACAATTTTAAAGTAAGCCAAAGCCCAATTAAAGCTATAGATAGAGTATGAAAACAGAATATAAGAGATTGTGTATTTATCCTAAAGACATACAACGCATTACAGGAAAGCGTTATCGCCAAAGCATTAGACTTTTGCAAAACATTAGAAAGGAACGCAATAAGCTCCAAAATGAGCTTGTATCGATAGAAGAGTTTTGCCAATATACTAACCTAAAAATGGAACAGGTTGAACCATTAATTATTGGATAAAAACTGTAATCAACCTAACCATATATTGAACTTTTACATGTTTAAAATATAATGCATTAGTAGTTCAAATTTTGATAATCAAAGGTCTTTATTATTGATTTTTTTCGTATTTTTACGCTCAGCAACACAGCTAATAAACTACGAAATATTTAAAGGGGTACATTTAGGGGTACTTGAATAAATAACATATACAACTGACAGTATATCAACCACATAGCAAAGAGCCACAAATCCCTCTTTCTCCGCGAAAAGCACCCCAAAAGGGTGCTTTTTTCATTTCAATATCTTCCTGTTTTTACAAAATCCTATATTTATCTGCACCTAACCGTTGAACTTGATTAAATTATAATTGAAGCATAATTTCATTTCACACTTTAAATCTAATTCGGCAGGTACCCTGTTTGAGGATCATTCCTAAAAGTTTCGGGAATCCAGTGGATCAAGTCAAAAACCTATGGATTAGCTTACATCATATTACTCGCAATACTACACTTACATTCTAGAAATAACTTGCTGATACTACCTTGTCCTTTTTGATTCCAAAACTATATTCTAATCCTAAAAATTTAGATTTTTCTAAAGACAAGATGTACAATCAAAATTAAAACAGACAAAATAATTCCAAGTGCCGATACCCCAAGCCATTTATAATTTTCCCAAGCCAAAGCTCCAGCAACAGTTCCAAAAGCACCACCAATAAAAAAACCAACCATATAAATAGTATTCACCCTGTTCCTAGCCTCTGGACTCTTAGAAAAGATAATTTTCTGATTTGTAATATGTAAAGCTTGTAACCCTAAATCAACGAGTAGAATACCAATCATCAAACCTACAAGAGAATTTCCAGAAAATAATAAAACAATCCAGGAAACTATTAGCAGCAAAATGGCTACCAAAATGACCAAATTATTACTTACCGTACTGCTAATTTTCCCAACAAAAGTAGCTGCCAAAGCCCCAACAATACCAAGTATTCCAAACGCACCCGTGATCGTACTTCCATATCCAAAAGAATCTTGCATCAAAAATACCAAAGTGGTCCAAAAAGCACTTAGTCCGGCAAAGGCTAATCCTCCTCTTAAGGTAGCCAAACGCAATGAAGCATCGGTTTTAAAATAATGGTAAAGCGATTTCATCAAACTTGCATAACTACCCTTAAATACTGGTTCAATAGTGGGCAACTTAAACTTTAAGATTACAAATAAGATAATCATCATTACTGCAGCTGCATAAAACATCACACGCCATCCAAATTGTTCTCCTACAAAACCACTAATCACACGACTCCCCAAAATCCCAATCAAAAGTCCGCTCATCACAATGCCTATAGCTCTTCCCCTATTTTCATCATCCGAAAGTTGTGCAGCCATAGGAACAAACAATTGCGGTAATGCTGAGGTAAAACCAACAATAAAGCTACTTAAAATTAATACAAGTAGCGAATTAGCCAATCCGGCTATTATCAAAGCGATGACCATAATTAAAAAATCCAATCGTAGTATTTTTTTATTAGAAACCATATCTCCTAAGGGAATAATAAATAATAAACCTAAAGCATATCCTAATTGGGTAAATAAAGCAACATTACTCACCTCCGCCTCTGATACATTAAAACTAACCGAGATTTGATGAAGTAAGGGCTGATTGTAATACAAATTAGCAACTACTAGCCCTGCTGATATACTTAATAAATACAATACTTGATTGCTAAGAGTAACTTGTTTCATTTTGTTTTTTAAAAATGGAATTAAAAAAGACTATAAAAACCTTAATTATTATACTTTAAATCCTTCAAATAGATTGTTAAAAAGGATTTACCTAAATAATATTTTGTTTTTTTCAAAATTAAAAATAATAACAGTAGTAAACCTTGACCTATGACAACGTTTTACGACTAAAAAATTTTAATTTTTAAGCTGTTAAAGCTGAATGAAGTACTGCAGTGACAAAAGACATTAATCCGAATACGTTTGCTACTTAAAAAGGAAACCACTATTTTAGTAATCCTATTCCTTTTTTGAAATCTAAATAACCTCTACATAATTAACAACTAAAAACCAAACAAGCTCCTTTTTAATTTTTGATATTTTTTTCACAAGTCCACTGCAGTAGGGCGCTTGCAGCGATACTAATGCAAACCTACTTCTTAGCGAACTTGAGAAACATATAAAATTCTCTTCTAACTTCTCCTTTTACTGGTAAAATGATGGTATTTATAAAAAAAAGAGTTCCACTTTTCAGTTTAAGCAACAGTAAATTATACTATTTAATTAGAGAATTTAATATTTGTCATTGACAAAATTCTTTGTTATTCTGGTTAATAATGTATGCTTCAATTTTTATTAGATTATTAAAATCCTAACTATATAGGGCTTGAGCACTTTTTTGCTCTTTCTGAATTAATATTAATTGCCGATAAAATTCTTTTTGCTACTATTGATTTTGCAAACTTGCTCCAAAATATATTTACCTTCAAATACAAATTTAGCAACATAAACGCTCTACTTAATTTTCGATTATTCGTTTGCCTTTCTTTCACAAATATCAATATGGTATTTAAGCAAATGAAACCCATTTAAGAGTGTATCTGCCTGAATGAGGATAAATAATTTGGGATTTAAAGTCCATTTTTTGCTATTGCATACTAAAATTCGGTACGTTTTGAACATGAATTTTTAATCCAGATTTACAAAATTTAAAATTTAATGGGTTGCAAACTTGGTTCAAGACGCCAACAAATGAGGTAATTTACAGCAAGAAAAAAAATTAGAAGATAAATGAATAAGAAATAAAGCGCATAATTTTAGCTCTATTTAAAACAAATAAAATAATAGTACGTAAGAGATACATAGCTACTTACCTGGTAATTTAAAAAAAAAGATTTGGTTTATTATTGTATTTCGAATTGCAAAATTGAAAGAAGTTCTGCAGCATTATAACATTAAAAATGGTAAAAAGTCCAAAAATTAAGAAAGAAAGCTACCTCAGGAAATATTTCCTGCGGTAACTCCTTTAAATATCTAATTACATTTGGAATGGTATTTCAAATTATTGTTTGTAAACCACTCCATCTTTCATTACAAATACTACGTTAGTAACCGTATTGATATCCTCGGTGGGATCAGCATTTGTGGCAACTATATCGGCGAAATAGCCAGGTTCTATTGCTCCTATTTGTTGATCCATCTCCAATATCTTGGCGCTTACTATTGTGGCTGCTTGGATAGCTTTGATAATGGGCATACCTGCTTGATTCATATAGATAAATTCTTTGGCATTATCGCCATGAGGAAAAACTGCTGCATCAGTACCAAATCCAATAGGCACTCCTTTTTTGTATGCTTTCGAGAAAGTAGCTTTAATTTTTGGCCCTATAGCCAATGCTTTTGGTACCACTATAGCAGGATAATAATTAGGGATAAGAGCCTTCTCTGCCACATAACTTCCTGCTGAAAGTGTTGGAATATAATAAGCATTGTATTTGATCATTAAATCCATAGTGGCTTCGCTCATCTCTGTTCCGTGTTCGATGGTTTTTACACCACCTCTAATGGCGCGCTGCATACCTTCATCTCCATGAGCATGAGCGGCAACTTGCATTCCATAATCTTTGGCTGTCCCTACGATAGCCTCTATTTCTTCTTGAGTAAATTGTGGATTACTCCCGCTTTTGGCAACAGACAATACACCTCCTGTTGCGGTTATTTTGATCCAGTCGGCTCCGTTTTTATAACGTTGTCGCACAGCTTGTCTTGCATCTTCAAGGCTGTTAACCACTCCTTCTTTTGGACCTGGACTTCCCATTAAGTCTTTACGATAGCCATTTGTTGGATCTGCATGTCCTCCTGTGGAAGCTAGTGCTTTCTCGGCAGTTAGTACTCTTGGGCCTACCACCTTTCCTTGATTAATAGCATTCCTTAGCGAAACATTAATCCCTGAGCCACCAAGGTCACGCACCGTAGTAAAGCCCGCCATAAGGGTTGATTTTGCAAAACCTAAGGAGTTAAAGGCGACATCTGCATCATTTTGCGTAAATTCTTCCACGTAGCGAGTTGGAGAGGTTTCTTCTTCAAGGTGTACGTGCATATCTATCCAACCAGGCATAGCCGTTTTGGTTTGCAAGTTGATGACTTTGTCTGCAGGATTTGTAGGATATACAAAACCGTCTTGAATGGCTTTAATACTTTTATTAGAAACTATTATGGTTTTATTAGTTAGGACTTTTCCGGTTTTGGTATCTATAATTTTACCACATTGAATATACGTATCTTGCGCCAACAAAATTGTGCTACTAAAGAGCAGCAAAAGCATTAATTTATTTTTCATACTGGTTTGATTTATTTTTAAAGATATGAAAAATAGTATATTAACCAACACTTCTACTTTTCTTTCTCATTATCCCAAGCTAATTCTTATCTAAAAAAAAATTATAAAGTCTATAATCTTGATAACGGAAAAAAAATTAGTGTCGAGCAAAATTTATAATTTAATTGTTAAAAAAATCAAGGGGAATCATAAAAAACGGACGAATTTATTTGCAATTTTAGACCCTAGCACTTTATAACTTTTGTGCATTGCAAAAATGACTAACTTCGCGGCAATACTCCAATTACCATTGTATCAATGTAAACTACCAACTAAAAATAGTAAAAATTAAAAGCTTAAATGTTATGAAAAAAGTACTATTTATGATGATTTTATTATCTTCAATAAACTCCAAGATCATTTTTGATTTTGATAAAAATTCAAATATTAAAGATTGGATTATTATTGATGACGTTGTGATGGGTGGAGAATCTTTCAGCACATTTAAATTAAATGAAGATGGTTTTGGTGTTTTCGCAGGCAGCGTATCATTGGATAATAATGGAGGCTTTTCATCTGTTCGCTATAGGTTTCAAAAAACAGAATTAAAGCAATTTACTACTATAGTCGTTAAACTTCGGGGGGATGGCAAAGAATATCAATTAAGAATAAAATCCAATTATAGTGATTATTACTCCTATATAATGCCCTTTTCAACTTCAGGTGAATGGCAAGAAATAAAAATACCCTTAAAAGACATGTATCCTTCCTGGCGCGGAAGAAGGCTCAACCAGCCTAATTTTTCGGAAGATTTTATAAACGAAATCACTTTTTTAATAGGAAACAAGAAAAATGAAAATTTCAAACTACAGATCGATAAGATAGAGCTAAAATAAAACGTCGAAGCTGAAATTTTAAAGACTTTGCAAAACAAGAAAGGACGTTTTTATAACTGGTCATTATTCAAAATATATTTTAAAATACGAGTTAATACGAGGAGAAAGACCTTCGTAAACTATTTTAATTATTTAGAATTTTAAATTTTAGATGTATCCGGATTGCTTTTATACATTTTGAAAACAAACGAAAAGCGCAATTAGTACTGTCAAAACAATCCCTTACATGGATAGATATGGGAATTTAATTAGGTGCTGTAGCAGTATTCTAAACCCATAAAGGTAGGACTTCCCACTTTGTAGGATTATTTTAAGTTTTTTTATTTCTATCGTGACTCATTTTAAAATATTGATGAAATTATATACAAAAACTATTTTTTGTTTATTAAAGGCTCACAATAAAGGCTTAAACCAGTATATATTAAAAAAATAAAAGGGAGCTTTCGCTCCCTCCTTACTTTATTATTTTTCAATACAATCCACTTCGGAAAATTTATATTTTACTCGCTCAAAATCGATAGGCTCTCCTTTTACAAAGTGAGAAGCTCCCAACGTGATTTGGATTTGTCCATTTCCTAAAATGAGCTCATTCCCTCTTTTTAAAAATGCCATAGGATTTTTAAATGTTTTTTCTTTATCAGTACCTTGGATAAAAGTGTAGCTAGCAAATAAGGTGTCACCTTTAAATTCCCCTACAATTTCACCTACCTTTTTCGGCATATTAGCAATTGCCATGACCATATCACCTGTTATTCCTCCATCTTTGAACGTGTTAATTTTCAAATCAAGCGTGTCTTTTTCATAAACCGCTTTATAGCACTGTTCGCTTACTAACTCTTTGGCTTCCTTAGCTTCAATGATTTTTTCACTTTGATTATTTTTACAGCTTCCGAGTCCAATACAAGTCAATAGCAAACAAAAAAGGCCTAGATTTTTCATAATAATTTTTTATTAGTTAATAATTTTAGTACTAGCTAATGCTAATTTACAGATAAATAACGTGTATTGCTATAGATTTGATATAAAAATTTAGGGTAATTCCTTAAAAAAAGGATTCCGCACGATTGAAGAAGAACTATTATAACCCATACTATTTTTCTTTTGTCTTGTTTAAAACGTACACTGTCAGTAAATAAGTTTTTAGACGTCTAATAAATTAGATACCTTTATAAAAAAAACATGCGCTTCTATATTTATTTTATCCCTTTCCTTTTTTCAGTTGCTTTGTCTGCACAAAACAGCATTCCACAAGTATTGAAAAAACTCAATCAAGAGACGGTTCCTTATATAAAAGTGAAAGACCTTAAAGATAAAAAAAATCTAGTCTTTTTGGACGCCAGAGAACCCAAAGAATTCAATGTTAGTCATATCAGAAATGCCATTCCTGTGGGCTTTGATCATTTTAAGTCCAACACTATTACGGCCACTGTTAAAGATAAAAGTGCAACTATTATTGTTTATTGTGCCATAGGTGTTCGCAGTGAAAAAATTGGTGAAAAACTTCTCAAAATGGGCTATAAAAATGTCTACAATTTGTACGGTGGCATATTTGAATATAAAAATTATGGCGGAAAGGTGGTAAATAATCACAATAAAGTGACTGATAGCGTACACGCTTATAACAAATCATGGAGTATTTATTTAACAAAAGGAATTAAGGTTTATGAAAACTGATGCACTTATAATTTTTACTCGTAACCCTGAATTAGGCAAAGTAAAAACCAGACTTGCCAAAACTATAGGAGACGAAAAAGCATTGATTGTTTACAACGATTTGCTCTTGCATACCAAGAATGAAACACATGCTATTAATTGTGATAAATTTGTGTTTTATGATTCTGTTATTGTAAAAGAGGATATTTGGTCGCAGGATTTTTATCAAAAAAAACGGCAATCCACTGGTGATTTAGGACAACGAATGCAAGATGCCTTTGCATCTCTTTTTGAAATGGGCTATCAAAACTGTATTATTATCGGTAGTGATTTATTTGACTTAAAAGCAAAGCTTATTGAAACTGCCTTTAAAGAACTTAAAGATCATGATGTTGTAATAGGGCCCGCTGAAGATGGCGGTTATTATTTATTAGGATTAAAGAAAAACAACACTCTTATTTTCCAAAATAAAGACTGGGGAACTAGCACGGTTTTTGAAGCAACTGTAAGGGATTTAGCAACGTTAAAAGTTTGTCTTTTGGATACTTTAAATGATATTGATACCTTTGATGATCTAAAACGAAGTAGTTATGATTGGGCCAAGTTAAACCCTGTCTTGGTAAGTAAGTAGGATGAAAAAAAGTGAATTAAACGGTGTCACAAATAGCACCAACAATACAATTGCATACCACAAATGGAAAAATACATTGACATATTCCTAAATTCCTACAGCGGTTATTTAAATTATCTGAAAAACGAAATTTTATACTGGAAGTGGGATAACTATTTTTATGGACTAATTGCCATTTCTTTGGTCGTATGGTTCCTTGAAATCGTTTTTCCTTGGAGAAAACAACAAGCCATTTTCCGAAAAGATTTCTGGCTAGATCTCTTTTATCTTTTTTTTAATTTTTTCTTACTCAATTTAATTCTACTCATTGCTCTATCTAATGTAATGGAGCAGTTTATAAATGACATACTGCATGTATTTGGACTAGAACTTATGTCTATTCAGCTTTTTTCTATATCTGAGTTACCTAAACCCTTAGCATTATTGGTGTTTTTCATCATTAGCGATTTTATTCAATGGAATGTTCACCGTTTACTCCATAGTGTTCCTTTCCTATGGAAAATACATAAAACTCATCACAGTGTGAAGGAAATGGGTTTTGCAGCGCATTTTAGGTACAATTGGATGGAACCTTTGGTCTACAAATCAATACTTTACATTCCGATTATTCTTATTGGTGGCGTAAATCTTCAAGATGTCTTTATCGTCCACTTCATTTCGATTGCCATAGGCCATTTGAACCACGCTAATGTAGGCTGGGGCTACGGATTTTTAAAATATATCTTAAATAATCCCAAAATGCATATTTGGCATCACAGTAAAAAAATGCCGAATAAATATGGCGCCAACTTTGGAATTTCACTGAGTATGTGGGACTATATATTCAAAACCAACTACATCCCCTCAGACGGAAGAGACATCGAACTTGGATTTGACGATGAAAATGAGTTTCCAAAAGATTTTATCACGCAAGAAATCTATCCTTTGAAAAAATAATTACTATTTTGTGTCAGGAACGAGGTTGATGACGGTCTATATTGTATAATTTAAAATTAGTACTGATGAAAAAATATTTTTTAACCCTACTCCTATTACCACTGCTTTCCTGTGGAAAAAATAAAAATAATCCTGAAATACCAACTTCCGCATACCAAACTGTAGTTGCAGCAGCCGCTCCGACAATGAATCATGCTAAATGGAATGTATTATTGCAAAAAAATGTTGCTAAAAGTGGAACCGTAAATTACAAAGGATTTCAAAAAGACAGTAAAGAGCTAAAGTTGTACCTCAACGAATTATCTGCCAATGTTCCGGCAAAATCCTGGTCTAAAAACGCTATTCTTGCCTATTGGATTAATGCGTACAATGCGTATACGGTGCAATTAATTTTAGATAACTATCCAACCAAAAGCATCAAGGATATTAGTGATCCTTGGGGTAAAAAATTCTTTTCCTTGGGAAACAAAAAATACAGTTTAGAAGAAATCGAACATGAAATCCTGCGCAAAATGGACGAACCTAGAATTCATTTTGCCATTAATTGCGCTTCATTTTCTTGTCCCAATTTGCGAAATGAGGCCTATACCGAGGCAAAATTAGAGCAACAATTAACAGCTGCAGCAAAAAGTTTTATTAATGACAAAACTAAAAATAGTATCACAACAAATAAAATTGAAATCTCAAAAATATTTGATTGGTTCTCTGGTGATTTTAAGAAAAAAGGTTCTGTTATTGATTATTTAAATCAATACAGCACAGTCAAAATAAGTAGTAAAGCCAAAGTAAATTACAAAGACTATAATTGGAGTTTGAATGAATAAAATTTCGATCATCATCCCTATTTTTAATGAAGTCAATAGCATTAGCAAATTACTGCTACATCTTGAAAGTAAAATATTCCAAAAAGAGGCAATCGAAATAATCGTTGTTGATGGTGGCAGTACCGATGGCTCGCAAAATAAATTACATGCAAATTTCAATGTACGTTTAATTGAAGTTGGGAAAGGAAGAGCGAAACAAATGAATGCAGGAGCTAAAGTAGCAACTGGTAACATTCTCTATTTTTTGCATTGTGATAGTTTTCCTCCGCAACATTTTGACCAGATCATCACTACTACGATACAAAAAGGGAATCTGGCAGGCTGTTTCAGACTTAAATTTGATTACAATCATCCCCTTTTAATGGTTTCACAGTGGTTCACTCGCTTCAATCATATTTCATGTCGCGGTGGAGACCAATCCTTATTTATAACTAAAAATTTATTTGAGGAAATAAAAGGTTTTGATGAAAAATATATTATTTATGAAGACAACGAAATCATTTCGAGGCTTTACGCCAAAAAACAATTTGTGGTACTTCCGGATTATATTATTACTTCAGCCAGAAGATACCGCGAAAATGGGGTTTGGCGTTTGCAATTCCATTTTGGGATCATTCATTTTAAACGCAGATTAGGTCATCCTGCTGAAAGTATGCTTCGGTATTATAAAAAACACATCCTATAAACTCTTCATGTGAAAACAAATTGAAGAGCATAAAAAAGACAAATACATTAATTAAACAATAGATAATGAAAAAGATTGCCCTTACTTTAACAGCCGTCATATTAACGCTTGTAGGCTGTAAACCAAATGAAGAAAACTTGAAATTTACGGACAAAGTGGAGAAAGCACACCATAAACGAGAATTCTTAGCTAAAGAAGCAGTGCAGTTTGATCTAAAATTAGCTTTTGGCGGTACAGAAAGAATGGATGCCAAATTCACGATTCTTACTAATTCCACAAAAGGAATCATTGAGTATAAAAATGGAGCGAAAATCATTTTCGATCAAGATAAAGTATTCTACGCTGCAACAATTCCAAATGAAGAATCTGTTCGATTTGATGCCTTCACTTGGGAATATTTTTTCCTTTTTCCCTATAAATTAATGGATCCAGGGACAATCTGGAATTCGTATGACAATATAGAAAAAGACCAACAAAATTACCTCACTGAAAAGCTAACTTTTAAATCAGGAACTGGCGACGCACCTGATGACTGGTATGTGGTTTATGCCGATAAAAAGACAAATTTACTTGAAAAAGCGGCTTATATTGTTACATTAAAGGCGGGTAAAAAAGATGCCGAGAAAAATCCGCATGCGATTCAATATTTAGACTATAAAGAAGTGGATGGAATTCCTATAGCTACCAAATGGGTTTTCTGGGGATGGAAAGAGGGAAAAGGACTTACTGAGGAATTAGGACAAGCAACGCTGACAAATATCAAATTCATCAAAGCAGATGCAGCCGATTTTGAACCTGCTGCTGATTTTAAAAAAAAATAAACTAAGTCTACTTTCATTTTAAAGTACTAATTTTAAAGTCAATAGTCGCCTGTTTTTATTGAACAGTCAACGAACAAATTCATTTTATATGGAACACATAGTCATTATTGGTAACGGTATTGCTGGAGTTACACTCGCACAGCACATTCGGAAAAAATCAGATTCGAAAATTACTATTGTCTCCTCCGAAACTGAGTTTTTCTTCTCTCGTACTGCTTTGATGTATGTATTTATGGGACACATGAAGTGGGAACACACACAACCTTATGAAAATGATTTTTGGAAAAAAAACAAAATTGAACTTCTTCAAGAATTAATAACTGCTGTAGTTCCTAATTTAAAAGAAATTATCTTAGAGAACAATACCAAACTAACTTACGATAAATTAGTACTAGCTACAGGATCTAAACCCAACAAATACGGATGGCCGGGACAAGATTTACAAGGCGTTACTGGTCTTTATCACAAACGGGATTTAGAAGCTTTAGAAAACTGGGCACCTACCACCAAACGAGCGGTGATCGTAGGCGGAGGTTTAATAGGAATCGAATTAGCTGAAATGCTTCGGTCTCGCAATATCGCTGTAACTTTCTTGGTTCGGGAAAAAAGTTTTTGGGATGGTGTTTTGCCTTTCGGCGAAAGCCAAATGATTAACCGACACATACTAGAACATCACATTGATTTAAGATTAGATACGAATTTGGTCGAAATTATTTCCGATGAAAAAGGACACGCTAGAGCCATCATTACCGATAAAGGAGAAACTATCGAATGTGAAATTGTTGGCCTGACAGCAGGAGTTTCTCCTAATATTGACTTCTTGAAAGACTCTGGAATTGAATTAGGAAAAGGGATAAAAGTGAATCGTTTTCTTGAAACGAATATCAAAGACATTTATGCCATAGGCGATTGTGCCGAACAACAGGAAGCCATTGATTTACGCAGACCAATTGAAGCCGTTTGGTACACGGGTCGTATGATGGGAGAAGTATTGGCACAAACAGTAACGGGTACACGCACCGCTTATAAACCGGGACATTGGTTCAATTCGGCTAAGTTTTTAGACATCGAGTACCAGACTTACGGATGGGTTTGGGCTGCAGCCAAAGAAGATGAAGAACAATTTTACTGGGAACATCAATCCGGTAAAAAAGCAATCCGAATTTCATTTGACAAAAAAGAACGCACTTTTCTAGGTATTAATACTTTTGGCATCCGAATGCGCCATGAATTCTTCGACAGAGTCTTAACCAACAAGGAAACGGTAGATTATGTCATTGAACATTTAGCGAAAGCAAATTTTGATCCCGAATTTTTCACAAAACACGAAAAAGAAATCCAAAAGCAATTTAGCAGCCAATTCACTGGTACAAAAACACTATAACATGAGTAAATCAGTCAAAAATATATCCATCGCCTCTCATGAGAACCAGCAGATGGACGGAATCCAAAAATTAGGTGTCACTCTTGGATTACTAGGCCTATTCATTATGACACTAGCCTTACTTAATGTCTCTTTCCCAAACAAAGGAATTTGGCTCGCTGGATCCATTGTTGCGATTTTTACAGGTATTATCGTTTATACTAATAGAACATATCTCAATAAACCTCCAGGAATAAACAACAACGGAGTATGGCATAAAAACCTGACGAATAGAGGAAGCTGGGCTTGGATGACGGGTATTATACTAACCACTTTTTATATTGTTTTATACTGGTACCCGCAATACTTGGGACTCAATCAAGCTGGTGGTGCTAATACTGGAATCATTGGTTTTTTTGATCCTTTAAGTTATGTTTTAAATGGAAAGGCAGCCAGCCAATGGTTTGTTTACGGCACGCTATATACCATTGCCATATTAGGTTTAGGTTATAAGTTTATTTTAAAATACCTTCATAATAAATACCAGTTGGTACGGACCCTTTCGGTGATGTTTTTTCAGTTGGGTTTTGCTTTTTTAATCCCTGAGATTCTCGAAAAATTAAATCCTGAAAAAGCTTATTTTGCAAAGGATTTAAAAAATATGTGGCCATTAAATTATTATTTTTTCAATGATTGGCATCTCAAAGCGTTACTGAACGGAGGAAATCTTGGGATGTTTATGTTGTTTTTTGGAATCGCTATGATTTTCATCATCTCCCCTATTCTAACCTATTTTTATGGAAAAAGATGGTATTGCAGTTGGGTATGTGGTTGTGGTGGCCTCGCCGAAACTGCCGGAGATAGCTTTAGACACTTGTCGAGTAAAACTGAAACATCTTGGAAAATTGAACGCTGGATGATCCACTTAGTATTAGTATTCTCGTTTGTAATGACCATTGCAGTTATCTTCACTTTTTTATCAAATAATCCCGAAATGAGCTTTATTACCAAAGACCATTTTATTTGGGGAATTGTCGCTTTCTTAATATTGTTTACAGGAGCTTTATATCTTTTTAAACGCAAAGAATTAGATATCGATGCTGTTTATACTATGCTCTCCTTAGTGGCTATTATTATCATTTCGTTGTTGATTAATTATTTTTCAGGGAATCAAAACATTCTTTTTATTGACAGCAATTCGTTAAGAGAATGGTATGGTTTTGCTATTGGTGCCGCTTTTAGTGGCGTTGTAGGTGTGGGTTTTTATCCAATTCTAGGCAATCGTGTTTGGTGCCGATTTGGTTGTCCTATGGCAGCAATCTTAGGATTACAGCAACGATTATTTTCAAAATTCAGAATAACTACTAATGGTGGTCAATGTATATCTTGCGGAAACTGCTCTACGTATTGCGAAATGGGGATTGACGTGCGCAGTTATGCTCAAAAAGGAGAAAACATTGTACGTTCCTCTTGCGTAGGCTGCGGTGTATGTTCTGCTGTATGCCCACGTGGCGTGCTAAAACTAGAAAATGACACTCCAGCTGGCCGAATCAATTCGAATGAAATACTATTAGGCAACGATGTAAATTTAATGGATTTACTCAACAATAAATAGCATGAAAAAAATACTTTGCATTTGCATTTTGTTTGCATTTATTCAAGTATCTGCTCAAAGAAGCTACCATAAAACTTATTTTAAAAATGGTCAATTACAATCGGAAGGCTGGTTGAACAAAAATCAGAAAGTGGATTACTGGTATTATTATTTCGAAAATGGCAATAAAAAAGAAGAAGGTCATTATGCAGCAAATAAAAAATGCAAATGGTGGATCTTTTACAAGTCGAATAAGGAAATGGCCAAAAAATGTGAGTTTGACAACGATCAGTTAAATGGTTTTTCTATGTTTTATTAAAAAAATAAAATTATTAGAGCCGAAAAGTATGATATGGGTACCAAAATAAAAGAATGGAATTCGATTAGTGAATTCAAAAAAGACAATACACTATTTTTCTAATGAGTAAAATAAAAGTAATTATTCCCGCTTATAACGAAGAAAAAGCTATTGCCCATGTTATTAAGGAAATTCCAAATTTAGTTAGTGAAATTATTGTCATAAGTAATAATTCGACTGACAACACCATTAAAGTAGCAACAGAGGCTGGCGCCACCGTACTTTCAGAAAACAGAAAAGGATACGGCTACGCTTGCTTAAAAGGAATGGAATACATTTCGAACCAAGAAATAAAACCCGATATTGTAGTTTTTCTGGATGGAGACTTTTCTGATTATCCTCAGGATTTAACCCAACTTATTGCTCCAATATTAAATGAAAATATTGATTTTGTCGTTGGCTCAAGAGTAGCTCGATTACGAGAAAAACATTCGATGACACCGCAGCAGATTTTTGGAAACTGGCTAGCAACAACTTTAATGAAAACCTTCTTTAATGCACGATTTACAGATTTAGGTCCTTTTAGAGCAATTAAATATGAAAAGTTAATCGCTTTACAAATGGAAGATAAGACCTATGGATGGACGGTAGAAATGCAGCTTAAGGTTTTAAAACAAAAAATGTCCTATGTCGAAATTCATGTTCGTTATAAAAACAGAATTGGAGTTTCAAAAGTATCAGGAACTGTAAAAGGAAGCATTATGGCAGGAATAAAAATAATAGGCTGGATTTTCAAATACACTTTTAAAAAATAACATGTTACAACTTTCTTATATCATCATAATTCTATACAGCATTTCGATTTTGCTTTTGTTTTTATATAGTTTAGCCCACTTTAACTTATTACTAAATTATTTAAAAAGTAAAAGAAGCGTGGATCAATCGGTTCAATATGACTTATCAAAGTCTAGTGAAATTCCTTTGGTAACCATACAACTTCCCATTTATAATGAAAAATATGTAGTGGAACGCCTGTTGACAACAATAGCAAAAATGGATTATCCAAAAGACCGATTGGAAATTCAGGTTCTGGATGACAGCACTGATGATAGCATACTAGAAACAGAAGTCTTGATTCACAAAATCGCAAAGTCACGGCTGGACATAAAGCATATTAGACGCAGCAATAGAGCTGGTTATAAAGCAGGAGCCTTGAAGGAAGGCTTGCTTAGCGCCAAAGGAGAATTCATTGCCATTTTTGATGCTGATTTTGTTCCTCAAGAAGACTGGCTCTACAAAACGATTCCCTATTTTAAAGATCCTAAAATTGGCGTAGTGCAAACCCGTTGGGGACACCTGAACCGCGATTATTCAATATTGACAAAAATTCAAGCTTTTGCACTAGATGCCCACTTTACTCTGGAACAAGTAGGCCGCAATTCTAAATTGCATTTTATTAATTTTAATGGAACTGCTGGAGTGTGGAGAAAGCAATGCATCCTTGACGCAGGAAACTGGGAAAGTGACACACTCACCGAGGACTTGGATTTGAGCTATCGGGCGCAGTTAAAAGACTGGAAATTCAAATATCTGGAAAACGTAGTTACTCCTGCAGAACTGCCAGCTATTATAAGTGCAGCACGTTCCCAGCAATTTAGATGGAATAAAGGTGGAGCAGAAAATTTTAGTAAGAACGCCGCGCGAGTGCTGCAGTCAAAATCTATTGGATTCAAGACCAAGGCTCACGGAATGTTACATTTATTGAACAGTACTATGTTTTTGGCGATTTTTGTAATGGCCATTTTAAGTGTACCAATACTGTACATCAAGAATGAATTTACAAGATTTGAAAAAGTTTTTGACTTGCTCATCTTTTTTATCATTACTTCCATTCTTTTTTTTGTTAGTTATTGGATTACCTACAAAAGCATTCATGGAGGAGGTTTCAAGAACTTTCTGAAATATATCGCTTTGTTTATTACATTTTATACCATCGCCATGGGATTTTCATTTCACAACACCATAGCGGTATTAGAAGGTTTGTGTGGCAAGAAAAGTGAATTTATTCGCACTCCAAAATTGAATATCGAAGGCCTCAAAGAAAAATGGAAACAGAATAGTTATATTTCAGATACTATTTCAAAGAACATAATTGTTGAAGGACTTTTAATCCTTTACTTTATTTTTGCGATTTATAGTGCTTTTCGGTTAAATGACTATAGCTTAATTGCGCTGCATTTAATGCTTTTCATTGGTTTTAGTTTTGTATTTATAAAATCAATACAAGTAAATAAATGAATTGGAGCGCTTCAAATAACACGAAATCTTATGGCTTTCTTGCATTAAGCACTTTTATTTATGCGTATATCGCTTATGCTCTAAATCGATCTGAGTTCCTCTATTTGTTGGTTTCGTATAGCTTATTATTTGTTTCTTTTTATCAAATTATCAAACTTCAAAAAGACAATTTTCCGTTTCTAATTGGAGCGGCACTGCTATTTCGTTTGGTTTTTCTAGTAGCATTACCCAATTTATCTCAAGATTATTTTCGGTTTATATGGGATGGCAACCTTATCCTAGAAAATATAAATCCCTACTTACAGCTACCAAAAGACCTTATCAATCAAAGTAACTTTGCTATTCCAAATGCAAACGATTTATATAACGGAATGAGAAGTTTAAGTGCTGGACATTATTCGAATTATCCCCCTGTCAACCAATTTTTATTTGCTGTAGCGGCCTTTTTCAGTAATCAATCGATACTAGGAGCAGCAATTGGGATACGATTACTAATCATCGCAGCCGATTTTGGAACTTTATATTTCGGCAGTAAATTACTAGTCCGTTTAGGAATGGAGAAACACCGCATTTTCTGGTATATTCTTAATCCCCTAGTGCTGATTGAACTAACTGGGAATTTACATTTTGAAGGAGTCATGTTGTTCTTTTTTGTTTGGGCAATTTATCTCTTGGAACAAAACAAATGGCAATTAGCCACCGTAATTTTGGCCTTGTCTATATCAGTCAAATTACTGCCATTGTTGTTATTACCGCTGTTTTTTAGAAAATTAGGATGGAAAAAAGCGATTTCGTTTTACGCTATTGTTATTGGTACAAATATTTTGCTATTCCTACCCTTTCTTTCCAAAGAATTAATTCAGAATTATAGCGAAACCATTGGACTGTGGTTTACTAATTTTGAATTCAACGCCAGTATTTATTACATCATTCGTCAGATTGGTTTCTGGATCACAGGATACAATATTATTCACATTACTGGGAAAATAATCCCTTTTTTTATTGTCGCTTTTATTGCTTTACAAAGTTTGCATAAAAAAAACAAAAACAGTCTCCATTTATTCAACAGTATGCTATTAGCATTGACGGTTTATTTTTTCACCGCTACAACAGTGCATCCTTGGTATGTCATAAATCTAATTTTGATTGCTGTTTTTACCTCCTATAAATATCCTCTTTTGTGGAGTTACACTATTATTTTAAGCTATAGTGCCTATTCAAAAATAATGTTTTCAGAAAATTATTGGCTTATTGCTATCGAATACAGCACGGTGATCCTATACCTTTTTTATGAAAAGAGTAAGATTCCAAGGTTAGAAAAATGAGTATATTTGGATTTTTTAAATAATAAAGGTAAAATTAATGGACCAAATTAAAGAAAATCCAAAATCAATTCTAGAACAATGGGTCAATCAATTTAGTGATGAACTCTATTCTTGGGCCTTTTTCAAAACATCTTCCAAGGAAGTTGCTGAGGATTTAGTACAAGATACTTTCATGGCTGCATTCTATAAAATAGATAGTTTTCAAGGCAAAAGCCACCCTAAGACTTGGTTGTTCTCCATACTCAATAATAAAGTAATTGATTATTATCGATTAAGTGCTCGAACCACTAAGAAAAACTTCAGTTTGACTGAAAATAGTGGTTATGAACTTTCGGATGGAATTTTTAATACGTACGGATGCTGGAAATCAAATGATATCAATGCCGCTTGGGATCAAGACCAAGAATTACTAGACAATCCTGAATTCAATTCAATCATGGAAAATTGCATGGATGACCTGCCACAGAAATGGAAATTAGCCGTAACATCCAAATATTTAAGTGATAAAAAAACAGAAACTATTTGTCAGGAATTAGAAATTACTGCGTCTAATTATTGGCAGATTGTGCATCGATCCAAGCTATTGCTAAAAAAATGTCTGGAATTGAAATGGGTTTAACCAAACTTTAATATTCGAAGAATATGAATACAGTAATGAGAACATTGTTGAGACCCTGTAAAAAGACAACAGAGTTAATCGACAAACAAATGTTTACTCCTTTAACGTTGAAAGAAAAGTTGCAATTACAAGCGCACAAAGCCCTGTGCAGGACTTGTAATGAATACGAAAAACAATCCAAATTACTCGATGCACTCATAGGTAAATGGTTTGCAATTGATTCCAATAAAAATATGTCTCAATTAGACGAAGACAAGAAAAATAAAATCATTAAAGCTATTAAAGAAATCTAATATGCTCTAATTGGTTAGCAATTCTTACTTACACGTTCTAACAATTAAAAAAATAAAACAAGATCTTTAAAATGATAGTAGAACGAAAACGATACGAGCTCTTTGGTAAAAAAATATTTGAAAAGCTACTCATTCAATCGCCTTTTAAGATTCCAAACCCAATGCCTGATGAAGCCTGCTTTCTCTATATGTTGCAAGGACAAATCAATTATGACACTCCAAATCAAAAAGTGATTATCCCGCAAAATGATGCTGTTTTATTAAAATGTGGTTCTTATTTCAGTCAGATAAAAAGTACGGTTAAAGCACAAAAACATGAAATTGTTGTGATTCATTTTCATCCTGAGATATTAAAAAAAATATACGATACAGACTTACCTAAAGTTTTTCAACAGCCTGCTATTCTGGATACAAATAGTGACTTAAGTATAATTAACAATGATTTTCTAATAGAAAAATATATAGAGAGTTTGTTGTTCTATTTTGACAATCCAAGCCTTATTAATGAGGATTTATTGATTATTAAGTTAAAAGAAATCATTCTGCTATTATGCCAAACGAAAAATGCGCCTCTTATTCAACAAATATTATCGCAGCTATTTTCTCCTAGCAGTTATAGTTTCAAGCAAATTATTGAAAGTAACCTCTACTACCATTTCACCACCGAAGAATTGGCCGAAATGACTCATTTGAGCTTATCCTCCTTTAAAAGAGAATTCAAAAAAAATTATAATGCCACACCAGCCAGTTACATTCGTAATAAAAGATTAGAAAAAGCGGCCGAGCTTTTGCGTATTTCTGAAGAACGTATTACTGCCATTGCTTTTGATTGCGGCTTTAATGATCTGGCTAATTTTTCTAAGCTTTTCCATGAAAAATTCAGTAATTCTCCCTCAAACTACCGTTTGGACCAAATAAGCAAATAGTTGAACCTTCTGCCAAAGTTTTAATTAAGCATTCATCGGACCTTTGTATAGTTAATAAAAACTATTCTATTAATTAAAGAACAAATACAATGGCACATTTAAAATTAGAAAACAATTCCATTTCTCCAATAACACAAGAGATTTTCGACAAAACACAAAAAGCCTTTGGTTTTGTTCCCAACATGTATAAAACCATGGGAGCTAATCCCGCTTTGTTAGATGCTTACATCTACTCTTACAATAGCTTTAGAGCCAATGCGGGATTCAATGCAACAGAGCAAGAAGTGGTATTCCTAACGGCAGCTTATGAAAATAATTGTGAATATTGTGTTGCTGCTCATAGCACCCTTGCAGATATGGCTAAGGTTCCAACAGAAATTACAGATGCTATTCGAAACGGTTCAGAAATTGCAGATCCTAAATTAAAGCAATTATCAAAATTAACTCGTTCCCTTTCTTTAAACAGAGGTATTGTACCGCAAGAAGAAGTGGATGCTTTCTTAGCTGTTGGATACACAGAGCAACATGTTCTGGGAATTTTAGCGGGTATTGCTGTGAAATTAATCAGTAATTATTCAAACCATATTACCAATCCTGAATTAGAAGCTCCTTTTACTTCAAGAGCTTGGAAAAAATAAGTTGAAAATTATCTAGATTTGAAAACCAATAAGCCTCAAAAACACTTATTGGTTTTTTTTATCTACTGTCGTCAGGAATTAGCAATGTGCATGTCTATACTTGTATTTGAACCAAGCCTACATAAATATGAAATTGATTGCTGCTTTACATTCTAAAAAAAAACCAATTCTTTTAGGGTTTTCAATTAGTTTATTAGGCGCTTTACCACTAGGATATACCAACGTAATTAGTTTGCAAATTTTATTGGAACAAGGGAATTGGGCATCACTCTCCTTTATTTTAGGAATTATTTTTGTTCAATATTTTGTTTTGAAAATGGTTTATAAAATAGCGCGCTGGCTCGTCAACCAAAGGAAATTATTACTGTTTATCGACCTGTTTACCATACTCTTTCTTTTAGTCATTGGCTTATATTTCATGACTAGTAGTGCTAATCATCAAAATGTCAGTCTTTCGAATCTAATACTGATTCAATATCCTTTTCTATTGGCTGTATTTCTAAATCTTTTAAATTTTATCCAATGGCCCTATTGGTCTGGAATTTATATCTATCTTTTTAGAACAGCTAAACTAGACGATCAAATAAAAACTACGAATAAATTTATACTTGGTGCTTTATTAGGAACTGGTTTAGGAATGTTTCTCTTTGCTCATGTTGGACAATTTTTAATTGAAGCAAATCAGTTAAAAATAAGTTCTTATATAAATACCATTTTTATGATTTTATTCTTGTTTTTAGCCACAGTTCAAACGGTAAAATTTATTTACAAAAATTCGTTTTTTAACCAGGAAATCAAGCGATTGTAAAACCTGAAAAAAATATTAATTTTCACATAGAAGTTAGTATCCTCTTTTTTAATAAGTAACTTTACGATTATGAAGAAAACCTTTTTTATCCTCGCCGCATTTTTACTGATCGTCGCCAGCGGATTTTCTTTCTATCATTCCTCTATGGTTGACGCAATCTCTTTTAAACCGAAATTAGAGTACAAAGGAATGAATTTGGTCGCACCCATCAAAGAGTTAAAAAACACCACTTTTGACGAATTAAAAGCCAATCATATCAATTCGATCTCCTTGATTCCGTATGCTTTTGTTGACGTCGAAAATGCTTCTGTTCATTATAACAATAAAAAACAATGGTGGGGTGAAAGAACAGAAGGAATTATAGCTAGTAAACAGCTGGCACATGATTATAAAATGACGGTTATGTTAAAACCGCATCTTTGGGTAAACCATAATTTTTATACGGGAAATTTAGATTTTGCAACGGATGCCGAATGGAAAAAATGGGAATCCGATTATGAAAAGTACATTCTTGATTTTGCTCAATTAGCGCAAAAAGAAAACATAGAACTCTTTTGTTTCGGGACGGAATTAGGAAATTCAGTGGCCAAAAGACCCGAATATTGGTCGCAATTAATCCAGAAAATTAAAAAAATCTACACTGGGAAATTAACCTACTCCGCAAACTGGGATGATTTTGATAAAGTCCCTTTCTGGAATGAGTTGGATTACATCGGAATCGATGCGTATTTTCCTTTATCTGATGCCACAACACCCGCAGTTGCTGATCTTAATGAAGCTTGGCAGCAACACATCTTAAAAATGGAAAAGCTGCAAGCTAAAACCAACAAGAAAATACTCTTTACAGAATTTGGTTATCGCAATTCCGACCAAGCAGCCAAAGAACCTTGGAAAGAAAATCAAAGCGGAATTAATAATTTGGCGCAAGCCAATGCCTACGAATCCTTGTTTCAAACCTTAACGCAAAAGAACTGGTTTGCGGGCGGATTTGCCTGGAAATGGTATGCTGATGCGTATCATAAAGAGCCAAAAAATAGCATTGATTACACACCACAGGAAAAACCTGCACTTGAAACTATTAAAAAATGGTACCAATAATTTAAAATAATAAAATGAATTCACACAAAAATAAACCGGTCCTCGTCTTCGATGTAAACGAAACTTTACTCGACATGACTCCTTTAAAAAAATCGGTAAATGCACTCCTTGATAATGAGCAGGGATTTAGAATCTGGTTTGGTATGTTATTGCATTACTCCATTGTATCAAATAGCATTGATTCGTATCATGATTTTGGGACAATTGCTGGAGCAACCTTGTCTATGGCGGCCACGTCCCTGCATATAAAAGTTAGTGAAGATGAAATTAAAGCGACCCTTTCAAAAATCCAAACCTTGCAAGCCTACCCTGATGTAGAGAAAGGTCTGAAGATCTTAAAAGATCATGGTTTTAGATTAATTACCTTGACGAATTCGCCACCGCATGCACTAAAGCAGCAATTAATCAATTCAAATTTGACTGATTATTTTGAACAGGCATTGAGTATTGATGGTCTTAAAAAATACAAACCAGAAGCAGCAACCTATTTATGGGCAGCAAAAGAACTAGCCATACAACCTAAAGATATGCTGATGATTGCGGCACATGGTTGGGATTTAGCCGGTGCTTCGCATGCAGGTTTAAAGACTTGTTTTATAGCTCGTGAAGGACAATCTGTATATACTTTGTCCAACAAACCTGATTTTGAAGCGAAAGATATTTTAGCAATGGCAGAACAATTAGTTGCTGTTTATAACAAATAGTATCCATCGTAAAACTCAAAAGGGCGTTTGTTTCAGTTGAAACAAACGCCCTTTTTTTGAACTAAATAATTAACCACAATTTATTTTGATTCTTGAAATAACATGGCCCCAGAATTCATGCAATAACGCAATCCCGTAGGATTAGGTCCATCATCAAAAAGATGTCCTATATGACCATCACAACGCGCACAAACTATTTCCCCACGAACCATTCCCAAGCTTTTGTCTACTACTTCTTTAACTCTATTATTATTTATTGGAGCATAAAAACTGGGCCACCCCGTTCCTGAATTAAATTTTGTTTTGGAGGAAAACAACGGTAATTTACAAGCAGCACAGAAATAATTTCCTTTTTTATGATTGTCATTAAACTCATTCTGGAAAGGTCGTTCTGTTCCTTGCTTACGAAGAATATAATATTGATTGTCTGTAAGTACCTTTCTCCATTGGGCATCCGTTTTAGCCACTTTTTTCAATGACGTATCAGTCAATGATAGTATGGGCTGTTGTTGTTTTGTGGTTGTTGATTCCACAGTTGCTTGATCTTGTTTATTGGACTGCATACACGCCATAAAGCTAAAAGCTATAGCTGGTAGTATTAAAAGTTGTTGGTATCGCTTCATGATTATTAAGATTTAGGTTTTAATTTTCCTTTGTATGTTTTTTTAAACTTGTTGTATCTCGGTATTGAAACGCCTTTCACATAAGGCTGATTGGGATTATTTTTTACATAATCTTGGTGATAGGATTCTGCTTCATAAAAATCCACCACTGGCTTCACCTCTGTTACAATAGGAGCAGCAAATATTTTATTTGCCGTAAGCTCTTTAATCTTATCTTCTATAATTTTTTTCTCAGCAGGATTTTTATAAAAAGCAATAGAACGATAGGACGAACCCTTGTCTGGTCCTTGTTGATTGGGAGTTGTTGGATCTTGCGATGCAAAAAATACCGTAACTAATTCTTTATAAGAAACCACTTTTGGGTCATAAAAAACAGCCACTGACTCTGCATGTCCAGTTCTGTTTGAACCTACATATTCATAAGTAGGGTTTTTAACTTTCCCACCTGTATATCCTGACACGGCATCATCTACTCCTACGACTGCTTCAAAAACGTGCTCCGTGCACCAGAAACAACCAGATGCAAAAACGGCTACCGCCTTTCCTTTTTTAGTCACTAAAGACAATTTTTCAGTTTGTGCGCTACAACTTATAATTGTAAACAACACGAGGGCATAACTTAGTAATTTCATTTTCATCTTTTATTGTTTTTATTTTCTAGAATCTATTCTATTGATTTTTAATTATTTATTTACTATGCGTACTCCGCAATTCAATCTAAAGTAATATACGTCTGATTTCTAGATTTGGTTTTAAAACAATTCCTAAAGTTTTGTTAGTTTTTTACACTCAATGTCTCTAAAATCTTTTCTTCGAAACCTTGCAACGCTCTGATGGCGTAATCCACTTTCTTTTTGGTTTTATATTTATAAGAGACTTCTAGGAAATTTTTAAAAGGTACTTTAGGTTGTACTTCAAGCGCATCGTTTTTTTTATAATTTACTTTAATAGGAATGTCTCTGTAATACGTAAAATATTCAGGATGGGTAATCACACCCAAGGTGGAGCAGTCAAAAGGTATAAATCCTCTAACACCAAAATACTTCTCGTTTTTTTCCATCCAAGGTTGTACAATATCAAACAGCCATTTATCAGCTTCTTCGTTTTGATCTAAACTAGCCAAATCTATGTTTCCTATATGCGTATACGAACTCGGTTCATAGCCTGCAAATACAAGTGGTATAGGCGAATTCAAAATCACATCCATTGATTTAGTATCAAATTCATAGTTGTAATCAAACACATTCAATTTTCCGTTTCCAGGATTGAAAGGCAAGCCAGGTGTTCTCGCTGCACAAATAGAAATCTTCTCGATTTGCGGAATAATATCGGGATGGTTTTGAATCAAAGTAGCAATATTAGTCATGGGTCCTAACGCTAATATGGTTAGTTTTTCTTTCTTCAAAGCTTTATACAACGCTCGCGTTCCGTCATTTTCAACTCCTAAATCAGCTGCATTTGGCGAACCTTTATACACTGGAATTGTTGTCCCCTTGTGATGCCATTTTAGTATTTTATTGATAATATCATAGCTGTAATCCACATAGGTAATCGAACTAATACCTACAATATCGATTTGAGGTTGTTTCAAAGCCATAATCAATGTGATGCCATCATCCACTTCTCGTGGTGTTTTATCGGGCATTCCAATCATAAGATCCGTATCAAACCATACTTTGGTTTGTGCTTGCAATTGTGCCGCAAGTAAAAGTGTAAATACTATTATTTTGATTTTCATACTGTTTTTTTTTAACGTTTTTATACCACGAATTTGCGAATTTTTATTTTTTCTAATTTCTTTTCATCATTTCCTTTGTCATCGAATTCGCATAATCATAAATCTAAAATAAATTTTTACCATGGATTAAGGTATTTAAATTGATTTATATCATCCATAAATCTGGTACTATTTCCTAGCTTTTGGATTGTATCATGTAGATATTTATCCGTCATAATTTTGGACTTTAGATCCAAAAATAAATTATTTTAAAATTAATTCTCGAGCAAATGCCAATAAATCCACTTTGGTTTTTAAATCCATTTTTAATGGCAGTTGCGCTAATCCTATTATTCTACGCATAATTTCTATTCCAATAAAACCATTCAAAATAGTAGTATTTAACTCGTCAAAAGAAGAGTAGTTTTCCTTTACAAAAACAATTGTTGACTCCTGTTGTTGCGTCAAATACAAATGGGCGAGCAATACACCCAAATCAAATTCCCGCAAGCCATAAAAGCAAAATTCTGGATCGATTACCTTAATTCCATCAGATGTTTTTAACCAACTTCCAGGATAAAAATCTCCGTGCAATAAACATTTCCCTTTTGAAAGGTACAACGAACCCAATCGCTCCATCTTTTCTTTTAATTCAGCGTCTTTTTTATAAGGCATCGCTACCATTTGCAAACCCACTTGAACCAAATCCAAATCAAATCCATTGTCTTCTTTAAAAGGATACTCAAAAAGATGTTCGTAATTTAATGCTTTCATTGCTGCATTTGCCAGCTCCTCATCAACAACCTTTTTTTCAAAACTTTGGTGCAAACTATTTATATAATGCACTAACTGCAGCAACTCTTCTTCTGGTATTTTTTCTTTTAAATCATACAAAACGTTATAATCATTGGACTTCCCTAAATCCTCCAAAACAATTAAATTATTAACAGCATCAATACCCAAAAGTGTTGGCATAATATCCTGCACTTCTTTAGTGCTTGCTATCTTTTGATAAAAAGCAGCTTCAGTTAATACGCGGTTTTCAGGTGCTAAAACCTGAGGATATTTCTCCACATAACCTCTAGATTGCTTGAGAATAAAAGAGCGCGTGGCTGTTTCTATTCGCAACACACAATTCATATTTCCCTCACCTGGTTTGGATACAGAAACAATCGTTTCACCGTCCGTTAACCATTTATGTTGGTATAAATAAGCAGCCAGTTCTTTTGGCTCGTTTGCCTTTAGTATAAACATATTTTCTATTTTTTAATGGGGCGTTCCCGCCAAAAAAAGGCGGGCAGGCTATCCGCTACAATCTTTTTTGGCCTAAAAAGCCCAAAAAAGGATTTTCACTCCTATCCTTAACGCAGTATAGTATTAAATTCAAAACCCGTCAATCTCACACTCCTCGCAGAATAGCCGTTTTAAAATAAATAACGTACTCCAAACTGAAACTGTCTTGGAGGCGAAGCATTTCTTTGGGTAAACAATCCGCTTGCACTAGAGCCGCCTTGAATTTGGTTACTTTGTGTCGCATTATTACTGTATCCGCTTAAATTTTCAGCATTAAATATATTAAAGACATCCGCACGTAATTCTAACTTATTATTTCCTGTAATTTTGAACTGGTGTTGCACTCCTAAATCAAAAGTCGTACTCCATGGTAATCGATCATTATTCCTGCCTTCTCCTGGAAAACGATCACTATTTCCTTGATACGCATCAGAGAAACTAGCTCCATCTCCATTCAAATCTGTTGTTCCAAAACCAAGCGGAATTCTATTTATTGGTTGCCCACTTTGCAATAAACCAGCTAGAGTTACCGCCGTTCCTTTAAAAGGATAATAACTGTAAATTCCATTAATATTATGAGTTCTATCATTTACTGATGGCCCCCATTCATTCGCATAATTATTCGCATCCGAAGGTCTAAAGTTGATTCCGTCGGTATCATTTTTACTCGATGACAATGTATAATTCAGTCGATAGGAATAATTATCGGTACCTCTAGTTTTTTGATAATTTAAACTCATGGCGTAATATCTCGATTTTCCTTCGTTTTCACTAACAATTACATTTCTAGCAATTCCAGTAACCGTTTGTCCATTGAGGATCGCACTTCCGTTAGTAATAGGAATTGGTCGGCTCGCATCGGCTTCAGCCTGAGTTCTAATGACCACATTAGTAGGGTCAATGGGATATTCAGCAGCTGCATTGAGATTGCGCAAACGGGTAAGATTCTCGCCTCTATTGTGTACCACATCCACAAAAAACAATCTTTCATCCGTTAGCTGCAATTGGTATCCCATCATAAATTCATGAGAATAGGCATTTTTATAGCCATTAGGATTTAAAATTCTGCGCTCGTTAGAAAAGATATTCTCTCTCTGTCCCTGTAAATCGGCTGCAGAAGGCCCTTGTAAATAACTTACCCCAGAGACCGTTGCCCCTAAGTTTCCGTTGTAGGTAATTCGATCAATATTAGTGTCGGAAGGTAAAATTCCTAATCTTTTTAACTCTTCTAATTGTAATTTATAGCTTTGTGAAGTCGTGTTTTGTTGCAAAGCATCGCTGTAAAGTGCATAGTTTACTTTATCATACGAAATCCCGTAACCTCCGCGCAAGCTACTGGAATTATCTAATTTATAATTAAAATTAAAACGGGGTGCTAAGTTGTTGTAATCGCCTTTGTCGCTTCCTCCTTTTGATAAATTATCATAGTCATAACGCAATCCTAAAGTAAGATTCAATCGATCCGTAACCGACCATAAATCTTCTATGTAAGCGGAATAAATATCTTGATTGGTACCAAAAGAAGTAGGACGCAATTCTACATTATAATTGATAACCTGTACCTCTTGCGGAATATCATTCACATTCAAACCTCCGCCTACACCACTATTTCTTATTGCATCAATTTGGCTTTGATTCAGTTTTACTCGATAATTTCCTACTGGATTCCCACCTCCAAACAATTGATGATCCCCTCGGATAAAATTTACTCCCGCTTTTAAGGTATGTTTTTCAGTATAATATTTTACTTTTTGTTGCAATTGTATCGTATTTTCAATCGCATCAAACACATAACCTGGGTTACCAATCACCCCTAATGTTTCATCATTAACACCTAAAATCGTTACTTGAGAACTATTCGGATTAAATGGTTTGGCATAATTCCATCTAAAACGACTGTATTGCACATTTGTTTCTCCAGAAAAATTTCCAAATTTATAACTGTTTTTTAAAGCTAATAAAACACTATTCCGTTCTTGAGTGTTTCCAGCAGATTTAAAAGTCGAACCACCATCGAGTCCGCCACCTTGACGCTCCACATCTACTCTACCAATGTTGGCACGAAAGGAAGAGTTGAAATTAGCATTCCAAATTTGGTCAATTTTGGACGAAAAATAATCAAATGTATTGGTTCCTCTTACTGTTTCTGTAATCCCAAACTGAGGAACATTTAACAAGTTGTCTTTGATATCAGTAGTATGTTCAAAATTAAAATAATAGAAGGTTTTGTCTTTGGCAAAAGCGCCTCCTATTCCTGCTCCGGTTTGATATCTTGAAAAACCATTTTTAACTTGGTTTCCTGACAAATCTCTTTGGGCAAAGCTTGATTTTCCATCTATAGACGGTCCAGGTCTTGTAATAAAGAACACCTCTCCTGTAGTTTCATTTGAACCCGAACGTGGCGTAATATTTATGATTCCGCTTCCTGTTAAACCATATTCAGCAGAGAAATTATTAGTCAAAACCGTAACATCTTTTACAAACCCAGAAGGAATTGCAAATTTTTGCCCTCCTAGAAAACGTTCGTTATTATCCATTCCATCAATTAAATAGGACGTATATTGAGAACTCGCTCCGTTGATACTTACGTTTGCCGCTTCTGGAAAGAAACCTGTTGCTTGCGAAACATTAGGCAAACGGAATAAAACTCTGGTGATATCGCGACCTTCTACTGGAATTTCTTGAATTTCAGCAGCTTTCATTTCAAAAGATACTTCGGCATCCCGGCGATTTATTTTTGAATTTGATCCAGACGAGATGACAACCTCATCTAATTCTTGTGTGCCACTTTCTCTTAAAACTAGCGTCACATTTGGATTTTGATTGGAACGAATATCAATAAAATTCGAACTTTCGGCTCTATAGTCTTGTGTCGCCGCAGCACTAACTTGATATCCATCAAGCGCTTCTAGGTTTCTGAAAATCACTTTCCCTTGCGTATTTGAAATTTGGCGTACTTGTAAATTTCTACTTTTGTTTTCTAAAGTTATAGCTAAATTAGAAACTGGTTTTTGTGTAACTGCATCAATTACAGAAACGGTTAAATCTTGTTGAGCCATAGCTATTGTTGAGATACACAGCAATGCCCAAATATAAAATTGCTTCATTTGGTTTGTATAATTAATTTAAAAAAGGGTTAAACGGAAATTTTACACGTTAAACGGTGACCCTTTATTAAAATTAAAAGCATGATAATCCGAAGAATATAATCTTGTTTCAAAATCAATTTGAACTACAAAATTAGATAAAAACGAAAGTAGTATTTTTCTAAAACTATCAGAGAATGATAATTTTTGAGTCGCTTGTTTGAAATCGAAGGCGTTGTTGCAATCATTTAAATACGGAAGATATGCGATTGATTGCTTTCTGTAAAGCGTTTGTAAAGCAGTAAAAACGCTTTTGGTTTGCCATGGAATAGTTTTAAATAGCTCGGCCTTAAATTTCAATTTTGTAACACCTATTAAATAAGCGCCACCCGAATAATCAGACCCTATAACTAAATCATTCCGCCTTAAATCTCGTTCAGCTTGAAGCAAATGATGGGCTTTCAATTCAATACAATCATTTCCTATGACAATAACTTTATCGAAACCTTTAGCAAAAACAGTTTCAATTGAATGCGTTATTCTCTCTCCGAAAGTGGCACCCAACTGATCATTTTCATTTGAAATAAAATAGGGTAATTTGGTGTGTTGACTAATTTTAATACTATGATCATTCATTTTCTTCCACAACAAAACATTTTGCTTGGAGGAGAAAGCAATTGGTTTTAAGGCGCTTACCTTCTTTTCGCTTTGCGCAAAAAGCAGAATGGCTGTGGTGCTGGAATAATCCATTATTAAATTCATAAATCTATAGACGAAAGTCTTTGTTATTACTGACAAAAAAAGGATAAAATAATCAAATACGGGTTCATTCGTTACCCATTGACTTTATATTGGATATAAAAATAAGCTTTAAGTCATCTATTTCGTTTAAAAGGAATAAAAAAAAAAACGGAACAAGATTAATCCTGTTCCGTTTTCAACAAATATTATCTAAACTAGCTCATTTAAAAAGCTGTACTTTCCTTTATTCTAAAATAAAACTAACTGTAACATTAGCCGTAATATTTATTTCTCCCACTGCAAGTGTTTCTCTAGGAGCACTAGTATCACTCATTTCCATGGTTTTCATAGATGCATACATAGGTTGTGGGAAATAGGTTTGTGAATTATCAGAGATAGTCATGGCACGTCCTATTTTTTGTCCTAAAACAGAAACATAATCCTCTGCTTTCAATTTCGCTTCTTTCATTGCTAATTTTCTAGCCTCCGATTGATGTTGAGCTAATTTTGAAGATTGAAAGGTAACATTATCAATTCTGTTAATTCCTTCGTCTACTAAACCTTCCATCAATTCGTCATACTTTGATAAATCTTTCAATAAAATCTCTATAGTTTGAGTTGCATTATAACTGTGTTTCTTTTTCTCGTAATCATATTGTGGATTTAATGAAACGCGTTGTGTTTTATAATCTGCTGGTGCCAAGTTCATTTTTTTGATGAATTTTAAAACAGCCTCAATCTTTTCATCATTTTGCTTTTTAACATCTTTAGCATTATTCCCTTTCGTTTCTACAGTCACGGCTATAGAAGCCTGATCTGGAACAACCTTAACTTTTCCTTCTCCACTTACATTTATTTGTGGTACTTGTTTAATTTCTTGTCCGTAAGACATGGAGATAAATAACATTGACAAAATTAATAGTGCTTTTTTCATTTTTTGTTTGATTTAATTGTTTGTACTAATTCCTTTTCAAAAGTTATGCCACTATAGCTTTCCCATTTTCTCCATTACAAAAAGAATAAGTATCGGGATGGCCAATAATACTACCATCAATGTGTGATCTACAAATAATGCTGGCTCTTTTACTAGCGTAATCAAATAACCTCCCATAGCTCCTCCAAAATGAGCTGTGTGACCAATGTTATCATTTTTAGCCTTCATCCCATAAATAGAGTACAATAAATATAATATTCCAAAAATATAAGCGGGCATTGGAATAATAAAAAAGATTCCTAACATCATATCTGGTTGCAACAATATTGCCGAATATAAAACTCCAGTAACCGCTCCAGATGCACCTACAGCTCTATAACCATAATCGTTTTTATGAAAAACCATCGTTAGTAAACTTCCAAAAATTAAACTTCCAAAATAAACTAAAATAAATGAAAAGCTCCCTAAATAACTAATAACTACTGGAGCAAAAAACCAAAGCGTCAACATATTAAAAATCAAATGCGTCATGTCAGCATGAAGAAAACCAGAAGATAACATTCGGATTTGCTCTCCTGCACGAATACTGCCAACATGAAATTCGTACTTTCTAAAAAACGAAAGATCATTAAAACCTTTGTAACTAATCAAAACATTTACAATAATTATTGCTATTAAAATGGTACTCATAAAGTATGTTTATTGTGATTTGTAAAGATAGTCATTCTCTAATGCCCATTCAGTACTGAGCTAAAATTAAAATCAGTCTACATTTTTGACTTATATTTGTAAAAAAAAATATTGCATGCAATTACTCGCTTTTATTATTGCTTACCCCTTCCTTTGGATAATTTCTATTCTTCCATTTCGTGTTTTTTATGTACTGTCTGATGTAGTGTACTTTTTAGTTTACCATATCATAGGGTATCGAAAAAAAGTAGTTCGCTCCAATCTAGCTTTAGCATTACCGCATCTTAGTGATGACGAACGCCTTATTATCGAAAAGAAATCTTATCATCATTTATGCGACATGTTTATGGAAATGATAAAAACGATGACCATCTCCTCAGACGAAATGAACAAACGATTTACCATTACAAATCTGGAAGTTATTAAAGAATATGAGAATAAAGGAAAAAGTATTATGCTTATTGCTTCCCATTATGCGAGTTGGGAATGGTTGCTTGCCCTGAACCAAAAATTATCTTTGCGCGGTGTTGCTGTCTATAAAAAACTAGCAAATAAGTACTTCGATAAATTGGTCAGAGATATTCGATCAAAATACAACACCGAATTAGTTTCCACAAGTAAGACCATTCCGTTAATTGCTGAAAATCAAAAAAATAATATTCGATGCGTTTACGGATTAGCAAGTGATCAATCCCCCAAAGCGGATCGAATATTTCACTGGGAAAGTTTTATGGGAATTGAGGTTCCTGTTCATACAGGACCTGAAATGCTAGCAAAAAAATACGATATGACTGTAATTTTTGCTAAAGTGAAAAAAGTGAAAAGAGGGTATTATGAACTTACTATTATTCCTATTAGTGACAATCCAAATTCGATCCCTAATTTTGGAATTACAAATCAGTATATTAAAGAAGTAGAAAAACAAATTCTAGAAGCTCCTGAATATTACTTCTGGACGCATAAAAGATGGAAACACAGAAGATAGTAATCTGTTCGCAGTTTATAGTTATAGTGTTTAATCTCTTTTGGTCTAATTCCTCGAAGCTTTGTTTCGATTTTTTAGCCACAGATTCACAGATTAAAAAATATTATTGAAAATCTGTGAATCTGTGGCTGTTATTTCACTAATACCTCTGTGGCTCTGCCCTTATGTGATTTTTTTATTAAAAGGATACTTTTTATAAAGAAAACCAATTTTTTACCAATTCCTCTTCTAAAGGCTGTGCGTTTTTATGCAGAAACTCATTAGTTCCTGAATTATATTTATAATCCAATGCCCAAGTTTTATGATTTTCGGCCAATGCTTTTATCCCGTTACATACAAATTCAATTTCGGCATTTGTAGTTGTTGGATGAATAGACATTCTGATCCAACCTGGTTTTCTGATTAAATCTCCAAGTGTAATTTCGTCAATTAATTTATGGGATGTTTCCTGATCTACATGCAATAAAAAGTGTCCGTAGGTTCCTGCGCAACTACAACCGCCACGTGTTTGAATCCCAAATTTATCATTCAATAGTTTCACGCCCAAGTTAAAATGTAAATCTTCAATAAAGAAAGAAAGTACTCCTAACCGATCCTGATGCTGTCCAGCAAGGATTTTAATATTGGAAACATTTCCTAATGCTGCGAAAATATAATCTACAATTTCGTGCTCTCTTTTCAAGATATTATCAATTCCCATTTGCTCCTTCAACTGAACAGCCAATGCAGTTTTTATCACCTGAAGAAAACCGGGTGTGCCGCCATCTTCCCTATCTTCAATATTATCGATGTATTTATGCTCGCCCCAAGGATTCGTCCAACTTACGGTTCCGCCGCCTGGATTATCAGGAACTAAATTTTGATATAATTTTTTATTAAAAACCAAAACACCACAAGTTCCTGGTCCGCCAAGGAATTTATGAGGTGAAAAGAAAATAGCATCCAAATAACTTTCAGCGTCTTCAGGATGCATATCAATTTTCACGTAAGGCCCAGAACAAGCAAAATCCACAAAACAAAGTCCGTGATGTTGATGCATTATTTTGGCCACTTCGTGATAGGGAGTTCGGATTCCCGTAACATTCGAACAAGAAGTGATTGAAGCGATTTTAAAAGGCCGCTCTTTATATTTATCTAATAAGAATTCTAAATTTTCTATGCTGAATAAACCGTCCTCTGTTGAAGGAATAACCTCCACATCAGCAATAGTTTCGAGCCATGACGTTTGATTGGAATGGTGTTCCATGTGTGATATAAAAACAATCGGTTTTTTATCGGCTGGTATAGTGATGAAATTTTTTAAGCTTTCGGGTACTTTCAACCCTAATATACGTTGAAATTTATTGACAACGCCTGTCATTCCGGTTCCGTCAGTAATTAAAACATCGTCTGCACTGGCATTCACGTGGTGTTTGATGATATGACGCGCTTGGTGATACGCTTTGGTCATGGCAGTTCCAGAAACGGTGGTTTCAGTATGGGTATTGGCTACAAAAGGACCAAATTGATTCATTAATTTCTCTTCAATCGGACGATACAATCGACCGCTGGCAGTCCAATCTGTATAAACAATTTGTTTCTGTCCATAAGGAGATTCAAACTTTTGGTTTATTCCGATTATGTTGTCGCGATACTGTTGAAAATAGTGCTCTAATTGTGTTGGCGCTTCTTTGGTAATCATTTGCGTTTAATTTGAGTTCAAAGATATTGATTTTTAGTAAATAGTCTTTTTCAAATTGATTAAATACTGAATTTTAAACAAAAATAACAATCTACAGTAATTGCTTACGCTGAAATTCAACGTGGGTATTATTTTCATAGTAGCAGTCTAGTTGTGGGTATAAAAATAAAAATGCTTAAGAAAATCTCTTAAGCATTTTTATTCTGTAATAAGTGTTGATTCTAATGCACTTTTATTTTCCCCCATTTGCTCGAAGATCTGCAATACATTGACTATCGAGTTGCGGTGCTGAACCTGACGAAACCATATTTCCAATACCGCCCCCTAATTCCGAAGACCAATACATTAAACAGGTTTTTTCGATACAATGTTTGGGATGGGTCGCATCCTCATGATTGCTTTGCAAAGCCGTACCTAGATTTGTCAATCCTAGTATGTGTCCAAACTCATGCGTTATTACTGTTGTTTCTAATAAACTTCTGTTGGGCTCGAAAGGACTATTACTTAAACCTTGAATGGTTTGTTCGAAAATGACAAAAGAGCTATTTCGGTAAGCCGTTCCAAGAATCACGGATGTGTCCGTATCGTTATCTGATTTTCCATCTGCAAAAAATGCCCAAACTGCAATTTCATCCGCATTGTTGTATCTTGTTCTATTCGCATCCTCAATACTTACAATCTCCTCATTAGTATAGGGCGCATTCCCCGGTGATGGTATAGACCGCTTAACAACATTAATTCCGCCTGGCTTGTATGTTCTTGCGGTTAGAAAGGCAACAAAATTGCTAATTGCTTGGGGACTAGGTTCAAAACCGTTTACATACACCACTTCAACAACCATACTCTTAAACTTTTTATCCGACAATAAATCGTTTGCCGAGCTTCCTGTTTGCTGTTTATTTGTATTGGGATTTATTACAACGGCGTTATCTAAAGGATCCTCGTCTTTTGAACAAGATGCTACGGAAAGGAACAGACCAATTGCAAATAGCGAAATTAATTTTTTCATTATTGTTTTAATTTTTAAGATTATTTATAAGAACAGCTACGGAATATTAGGTAGCTGTTCTTCATAAACTACCTAGCTAAATCGAGCTATATTTGTTTCAAAACTAATGTTACTGCTGCATTAGTTGTACTTTGCAAGGTGATTGTTGTCGCCGTAAAACTCGTTACTTTCCACGTATTATTTAATAATGTAAATGTAGCGTTACCCGAAAAATTCAATTTTAGAAAAACACTTAATTCTGAACTCACAGCATACGTGCCGTTAACCGTCGTGCTTAATAGGTTTACTGCAGTAACTGATAAATTATTTGCAAAATCTATTGTAAAATCTTTATAATTACTTGCAGAATTTACACCAGCACTTACAAACGAATCGACTTTGAACTTTCCATTTACTAAAATTGTTTCCAATTTTTTTGAATTTTGAGTTGCTTCAGCCATTGTTGCTTCCGTTTTTAGCGACGCATTAATCGCTGCTTGTAATTCAGCATCACTAGAAATCGTCATTTTGGTTCCATCTGCAATTGTTGTTGAAATGGGGTAGTTAACGGAATACAGTTCTGAGCTACTTACATTAGACATATACGTATATAATTGCTGTTCGGATGTTATTACAATGCTTCCTGTTTGTTGAAGGCTTAGATTATAGGTTAAAATTGTAATTGGAAAGCTAATATTAACCGAAGAAATCGCACCTTGACCAGAAGCTTCTGCAGATGAACATGCGTTTACAATAGCATTATACTCCGTTTGATTGGTAACGTTTGCTTCTGTATAATTACTCAATTTTACTTTAAACGGAAATTGCAATACAACCGCATCTTGATCGGTATTTGACTGTCCAAAAATAGAAAGCACTTGCTGGTAATCTAATTGACTAAAAATAGAAACTTGAACACCATTTACTTTGGCAGAAAAGGGCAACAGAATAGAAGAGCAAGAGGCTCCATCTAAGAAATCATCAAAGGAACCATCGTACATCGACGTACGTTTTAGATAACTTGTTGTCGTTGAATTTGCTGAATTTGTATTGGGGTTTTCTCCTTGCACGTCATCTATTTCATTTTGACATGAAGTAAAACCTAATATCGCCATTAATGCAATTCCGGTAACTGTTTTTAACTTTTTCATAATTTTCAAATTTAAGGTATTTTTATATTTACAAGCGATCTTTTATAACGCCTTTCTGTAAGTAAGACAACTACCTTTACTTTTACCCTACAAAAAAAATTATAAAAATATATAAATTATAATACTATAACATAAAACACATCTATTCAGCGCTTTAAATTTTAAGTAGCAATTCATAAAAAAGCAATTTCAGTAATCCGAATTACTTTTTAAAAAATTAATTTACATTTACAACCTACGAAATAATGAAATTACATTACATGAGCGACGATGAAACCACACTTTGCGACGAAAATCACTTTAGAGACTTTTACTTAAAGCAGGTGCAATCCGCAAGTAATTTTGCTTACTACAAATGTGGTGATGGTGAGGCTGCATTAGATTTAGTACAAGATGCATTTACTAAAATTTGGGAAAATTGTTCCAAAATTGACTTTAACAAAGCCAAAACCTATTTGTTTACAAGTATTACTAATTTATTTCTTAATACGATAAAACATCAAAAAGTTGTACTTCAGTATGCTAAAGACGCCCCTAATTTAGATTCCAATAATCAAAGTCCCGAATATTTATTAGAAGAAGAAGAATTCAAACAAAAACTTACTAGAGCAATTGCATCTTTAAGCGAAACGCAACGGGAAGTTTTTTTATTGAATCGAATAGATGGTAAAAAATACAGAGAAATAGCTGATTTACTGGGTGTTTCGCAAAAAACTGTAGAAAAAAGAATGTCCGCTGCTCTACAAATTTTAAAAGCCCAAATAGAAAATATATAATTAATCATTTAGCTGTAGGGTAATTTTAAAGTTAGTTGTCTTATAAACACAGAGATATAACATGAAAAAGGAAAAAGAGATATTAAAATGGTTGAACAATGACCTTTCAAGTAAAGAAATGGAGGATTTAAAACAATCTGAAGATTTGCAGACACTTGAAAAGATTGCTCACTACGCGTCACAATTAGAAGCTCCAAAAGTAGATGCGAAAGCTGCATTGGAAACATTAAAATCTAGAAACCATTCTAAAAGTAAACCAAAAGTAAGAACTATAAACTTCAAAATATTTTACAGAGTTGCGGCAGTTTTAGTACTGGCAATAACTTCTGGTTATTTCTTCTTTTATAGTAACAACACCTCTTTTGAAACCCAAATAGCACAAAGAAAAATCTTTACACTTCCAGACAATTCTGAAGTCGTTTTAAATGCCTCATCAAAAATCAGTTTTAACGAAAAAAAGTGGGCTAACAAAAGAACTTTAACCTTAGAGGGTGAAGCTTTTTTTAAAGTGAAGAAAGGGCAAACATTCAGCGTAAAAACAACGGATGGAATCGTTACCGTATTAGGAACACAATTTAATGTAAAGGAACGTAAAAACTATTTTGAAGTGCATTGCTATGAAGGTTTAGTGAGCGTTACACACAATAATAAAACGACTAAATTACCTCCCGGAAAGACCTTACGCGTTATGAATGGAAAAGTCGAAAATGTTGAAGATTTTTATGCCATAAATCCTTCGTGGATTCAACAAGAATCGAGTTTTAATAAAATTCCATTAGATCAGGTTATTGCAGAATTAGAGCGGCAATATGATTTAAAAATTAAAGTAGATGGTATTGATACTTCAAAACTATTTACAGGAAGTTTTACTCATACTGATAAAGAAATAGCGCTGCAAGCAGTTACAATTCCGCTTAAATTAAGCTATAAAATTGAAGGCAAAACCATTATATTTTATAATTATGGTGCGCAGTAAATGGCTTGTTTTTTTGCTGCTCTGCATGAGCTGTATTTGTCATGGACAAGATACAAGTAAAAAAACTCCTTTGAGCGAGGTCATAATTGCTTTGGAAAAGCAATTCAACATCAAGTTTTCGTACGCTGTTGAAGATGTGGCCACCATTACAATTGACAAACCAAAAACTTCGTTGACCTTACTAGAAACTATTGATTATCTTAATTCTAAAACGCTTTTAAATTTTAAAGCCTTAAACGATCGTTATGTTACTGTTTCTGTGCTAAACAAAACTGTATCTGTTTGCGGAATAGTGTTAGCTGATGCAAATAAATCACCGTTAATTGGGGCTTCGGTATTTGTAAACAACATAAAAAGAGGCACTATCACTAATGAAAATGGAAAATTCAGCCTGAAGAATATTTCAATAACCGCCACTCTAACTATTTCGTATATAGGATTTGAATCCAGAAATTTTACTGCGCAAGAATTATTTTCTGTGCAAAATAACTGCCAAGAGATCGTTCTTACCACAAGAAACGAAGAGTTGAATCAGGTTTTAATACCCGTTTATTTAACGCCTGGATTGCAGAAATACTTGGATGGAAGCACGGTATTAAACACTAAAAAATTTGCTATCCTACCCGGATTGATAAATCCTGATATTTTGCAATCTATACAAGCGCTTCCAGGTGTAGAAAGCACGAATGAAAGTATTGCTAATATTAATGTTCGCGGAGGAACCAACGATCAAAATTTAGTCCTATGGGATAATATAAAAATGTATCATTCAGGTCATTTTTTTGGGCTAATATCCGCTTATAATCCCAATCTAACTAACAAAGTCATCGTCAGTAAGAACGGAACTAGTGCGCAATACAGTGATGGTGTTTCCAGCACCATCAACATGTATACAAAAGATTTAGTTACTAATACCTTTTCAGGTGGAGCAGGAATTAACTCCATCAGCACTGATGCTTTTCTCGAAATACCGATAACTAAAAAAGTAGAACTTCATGTTTCAGGACGTCGTTCCATCACTGATTTGTTTACCACTCCTACCTATACTAAATATTTTGATCGTAGTTTTCAGGATACTGAAATCAATGCGAATAGCGAACAGCGTAAAACAGCTTCAGATTTTTATTTCTATGATTATACCGCTAAAGTGCTTTTTGATTTAAGCGAAAAACATCAATTTAGAGCCAATATTATTGGTATCAACAACGCTTTGGATTATTCGGAGCGTTTCATAACAAATGCAAATAAAACCGAATCTAAAACCAGTAATTTATCTCAAAAAAATAGCGGTTACGGAGGCAATTGGAAAGCGCAATGGACTTCAAAATTGAGTACCAACTTCATTACTTATTTCTCTAAATACAACATTGACGCTTCAGATTACCGTTTGGAAACGGATCAGCACTTAACAGAAGCTAATGAAGTTCAAGAAACTGGTATTAAAGTAAATGCCAATTATAAAACGAACGATCATTTAAATTTCTTGTTAGGGTACCAATTTAATGAAACAGGAATGCTCAATCAAACCACGGTAAGCAATCCCATCTATTCCAGCACTAAAAAAGAGGTTTTATTGAATCATGCCTTATTTTCAGAAGTGGAATACAATAAAAAGAATACGTATTTGCGAATGGGTATGCGGTTGAATTATTTTCAAAAATTTGAAAAGTTTTTAGTCGAGCCAAGAATAAATATTCGACAACAAGTATCTGATCAAATTGCTTTAAAATTGGAGGGAGAGTTCAAGAATCAATCTACGACTCAAATAGTAGACTTTGAAGATGATTTTTTAGGTGTCGAAAAAAGACGCTGGATTTTAGTTAATAACAAAGACATTCCCATTGCAACAAGCAAACAAGGTTCTTTTGGTGTTGAATTTAATACCAAAAAACTCAATATAGAGGCCACTACTTTCTATAAAATTGTGGATGGAATTACAGCTTCTAACCAAGGATTTTATAATAGTTTTCAATATAAAAATGCACACGGAAGCTATACGGCAAAAGGCATCGAATTTTTAGCCAATACAACAGCGCGTCATTATAGCATTTGGGCTAGTTATACTTTTAGCACTAATAATTATGAATTTGATACTTTTACACCGATCACTTTCCCTAACAATGCAGACATAAGGCATTCAGCATCGTTTGGTTTTTACTATCTTCTTCTAAAAAATCTAAAAATAGCCGTTGGTGGCATTTGGAGAAATGGCACCCCTTATACTACTCCAAGTCAAGATAATGAAACCACTCAAAGCGGAAATAACACCATGGTAAATTATGGCTCGCCAAACAGTACAAACTTAGATGATTTTATGCGCTTAGATGCTTCGTTGAATTATAACTTCAATTTGTCATCTTTAGTAAAAGCTTCGTTTACGGCCGGTGTTATAAATGCTACAAATCAAAATAATGTGATCAATAGATATTACAAAGTCAATCCCAGTAATTCCAAAGATGCCATACAGGTGGACAATAAATCATTGGGCTTAACACCAAATATAAGCTTCAGAGTACATTTTTAAGGATTGTTTTCTCTTAAATACAAAACCCTTTCAAATCTAGTACTGAAAGGGTTTTGATACAAAAAAAGGTATTAAATTCCAGCAATTGCCTTTATTTCGTCAATGATTCTTTCTGCCAGTGCATCAGCTTTTTCTTGAGAAGAAGCTTCAGTATAAATGCGAATAATAGGTTCTGTATTTGATTTTCTAAGGTGTACCCAGTTTTCATCAAAGTCAATTTTCACACCGTCAATTGTTGAAATATCTTCGTTTTTGTATTTTTCTGTCATCGCAACAAGGATGGCATCAACATCGATTTGCGGTGTCAATTCGATTTTGTTTTTACTCATGTAATACTGCGGATAGGAGGCACGCAACTCAGAAACTTTCATTTTTTTGTTAGCCAAGTGTGTTAAAAACAATGCCACTCCTACCAAACTATCACGACCATAATGCAATTCAGGATAAATAATACCTCCGTTTCCTTCACCACCTATTACAGCATTATTTTTTTTCATCAATTCCACCACATTCACCTCGCCTACAGCGCTAGCTTCGTAGCTTCCCTTATGCAAATTCGTCACATCACGTAATGCGCGAGAGGAAGACATATTCGATACTGTATTTCCTGGCGTTTTACTCAATACATAATCGGCGCAAGCCACCAAAGTATATTCTTCACCAAACATTTCACCGTCTTCACAGATGAAAGCCAAGCGATCTACATCAGGATCTACCACTATGCCTAAGTCGGCCTTTTCTTTGACAACTAATTCGGAGATATCAGTTAAATGCTCTTTTAACGGTTCTGGATTGTGCGGAAAATGTCCGTTTGGTTCGCAGTATAATTCCACTACTTCAACACCCATTAATTCTAATAATCGTGGAATAATAATTCCACCAGACGAATTTACGCCATCAACTACTACCTTGAATTTTGCTGCCTTAACCGCCTCAATATCTACAAGAGGTAAATTCAATACTTCATCAATATGAATATCCATGTAAGCATCATTAATCATTATTTCCCCTAAATCATCTACATCAGAGAAATTAAAAGCTTCCGCTTCAGCAATAGCAAGGATTTTTTCACCTTCTGCACCATTTAAAAATTCTCCTTTTTCATTCAATAATTTCAACGCATTCCATTGTTTCGGGTTGTGCGAAGCCGTAAGGATAATTCCACCATCAGCTTTCTCTAAAGGAACCGCAACTTCAACCGTTGGTGTTGTTGACAATCCCAAATCAATCACATCAATTCCTAAACCAATTAAAGTGTTCACTACCAAATTGTGAATCATGGGCCCAGAAATACGAGCGTCACGACCTACAACAACGGTTAACTTTTCTTTTCCAATGTAATTTTTTAACCAAGTTCCATAAGCAGAGGCAAATTTTACTGCATCAACTGGAGTCAAATTATCACCTACTTTCCCTCCTATTGTCCCGCGAATTCCCGATATTGATTTTATTAAAGTCATTGATTATTATTTTAATTTTTGAATAGTAAATTTTAAATTGCCCACAAATATAATAATTGACGGATTACAAAAGTCAATTAGAATTCAAATTCATCATTTAAATTCTTAAATTAGGCGAATGAACTTTTTAGCACACATTTATCTTTCCGGCGACAATGAATTACTTAAAATTGGTAATTTCATGGCGGATGGAATTCGGGGAAAACATTTTGAAAGTTATCCTTTGGAGATTCAAAAAGGAATTATGCTGCACCGTGCCATTGATACGTTTACAGATGCGCATCCTGTTTTTAGACAAAGCACGAAACGGCTACATCAGCATTATCACCACTATGCTGGAGTGATTGTAGATATTTTTTACGATCATTTTTTGGCTAAAAACTGGAATAACTATTCCGATGAAAAACTGGAGGATTTCGTTGAACATTTTTATCAATCTTTACGGGATAACAACAACGTACTTTCGGAAAGAACCATCAAAATAATGCCTATTCTATTTAAGGAAAATTGGTTAGTTATTTACCAAACAATCAATGGAATTGACCACATTTTAACGCAAATGGATAGCCGAACGAAAAATCAATCAAACATGCGGTTTGCTACAACAGAATTACAAGAGTTTTACACGGATTTTGAAAACGAGTTTACGGCATTCTTTGAAGAATTGAGGACTTTTGTAGAACAAAAAATACTTGATGAATGAATGCATTTAAACATAGAAGTCATTTAAATTTTTTTTTTATAAAAAATCGTTGTTAAAATTGTTTTAAAGGCATTAGCTTATATCACTAGAATGGTCCACAAAAATTACAATTTTGACAACTTTACACCTAAAACCAAAACCATCTTAAAAATGAGAAAAATAATCCTCTTCCTTTCCTTAGCAGTTCTGAGCTGTAAATCGAATGAAAAAACGATAGAGCCCACTGGTTTAGTTACTTCAAAAGCTATGGTAGTTTCAGCTCGTGAAGAAGCTTCGAAAATTGGAGTTGAAATCATGAAAAAAGGTGGAAATGCTTTTGACGCGATGGTTGCCACAGAACTAGCTTTGGCAGTTTCTCATCCACAAGCTGGGAATATTGGCGGTGGTGGTTTTATGGTTTTCAGAAAAGCCAATGGGGAAACGGGAGCTATCGATTACCGAGAAAAAGCCCCATTAGCAGCGTCTAAAGATATGTTTCTAGACAAAAAAGGAAATGTAATAGAAGGAAAAAGTACGGCAACAGCACTCGCTTCTGGAATTCCGGGAACAATAGCTGGAATATTTGAAGTACACAAAAAATATGGCTCTTTACCAATGAGCGAAATTATGGAACCCGTCATTGCACTCGCTGAAAAAGGTGTTATTGTCACTAAATTTCAAGCAGAAAGTTTGGCTTACAATAGAGCCTCCTTTATAAAAAGAAATGGAACTAATAGTTTGTTTTCCAAAGTCTATAAAGAAAATGATACCATAAAATATCGTGCGCTGGCAGCCATCTTAAAACGAATTGCCAAAAACGGTCGCAATGAATTTTACAGAGGCGAAACTGCTCAAAAATTAGTTGCGTTCTTAGCAAAAAAAGGAGGAAACGCCACAATGGAAGATTTTTCTACGTATGCGGCCAAGTGGCGAAATCCAATTACTTTTCAGTATAAAAATTTAAAAATCACTTCGATGTCTCCGCCAAGTAGCGGTGGAATTTGTCTGAATCAAATCATGAAAATGATTGCCCCTTTCAATCTTTCACAAATGGGACACAACAGCTTAAAAACCATACAGGTACTAACAGAAGCAGAACGCAGAGCCTATGCCGACAGGAATTACTATTTGGGTGATCCTGATTTTGTAAAACTTCCAATAGAAGAATTAGTAAGTCCCTCTTATTTAGAAAAAAGAATGAAGGATTTTTCATTTGATCAAGCTTCAAAATCTTCGGATATTGCTCACGGAACAATCAAAGGATATGAAAGCAACCAAACTACTCATTATTCGATCGTTGATGCTGCTGGAAACGCTGTATCGGCCACAACAACTTTAAACGATAACTATGGTTCTAAAATATATTGTGATGATTTGGGTTTCTTTTTGAATAATAAAATGGATGATTTCAGTGCAAAACCAGGTGTCCCTAATTTATATGGTCTTACGGGAAGTGAAGCTAATAGCATCGCTCCCGGAAAAAGAATGTTGAGTTCTATGACGCCTACGATTGTCGAAAAAGACAATTCGCTATTCATGGTTGTGGGTACGCCGGGAGGTTCTACCATTATCACATCGGTTTTACAGGCTATATTGAATGTGTATGAATTTGGAATGAGTATGCAAGAAGCCTTAGATGCTCCAAGATTTCACCATCAGTGGATGCCAGATGAGATTACTTTTGAACCCAATTCTTTCGATAAAAAACTATTGATTGATTTGAAGAACAAGGGATACATCATCAATGAAAAAAATAAAGAAATTATTGGTGAAGTCGATGCTATTCTGGTCCTGCCAAATAGTAAATTAGAAGGTGGAGCTGATAAAAGAGGTGATAACAAAGCTGTTGGTTTTTAAATTTATATATTACTTAAAATGAAAAAAATTATTATTCTATTGAGTGTTTTATCTATTGGTTGCAAAACCCAGAAAAATACTGTTCAACCCACAGGATTGATTGCCAATCAAGCAATGGTTGTTTCTGCACGAGAAGAAGCTTCCAAAATTGGTGTTGAAATCATGAGAAAAGGTGGCAATGCTTTCGATGCGATGGTAGCAACAGAAATGGCTCTTGCAGTTGCCTATCCGTATGCAGGAAATCTTGGCGGTGGCGGTTTTATGGTTTATCGGAAAGCAAATGGCGAAATTGGTTCTCTAGATTATCGAGAAAAAGCCCCGCTAGCAGCAACAAAAAATATGTTTCTAGACGAAAAAGGGAATGTAATAAAAGGGAAAAGTACCGAATCTCCCCTTGCTATTGGGGTTCCCGGAACAATTGCAGGTGTTTTTGCCGTTCATGAAAAATTAGGTTCATTACCAATTGAAGAAATTCTGAAACCTGTTATTGCACTAGCAAAAAGAGGAGTTGTTGTTACCAAAAGACAAGAAGACCGATTGGCTGCGTATCGAGATAAAATCATCAAGGTAAATGGAGACAAGACCTTATTTGCAACCGCTTTTAAGGAAAATGATATAATACAATATCCTGCACTGGCCGCTACATTAAAAAGAATCTCAAAAAACGGCAGAGATGAATTTTACAAAGGAGAAACTGCTAAAATATTAGTCCAATACTTGCAGCAAAAAGGAGCGATAATCTCCTTGGAAGATTTAGCTCAATACGAAGCCAAATGGAGAACACCGCTTACTTTTGACTATAAAGATTTGAAAATTATTTCGATGCCTCCACCTAGTAGTGGCGGAATATGTCTGGCTCAAATATTCAAAATGATTGCGCCTTTTGACCTGGCTAAAATGGGCCATAATTCAACCGAAGCCATTCAAGTTATTGTAGAAGCCGAAAGAAGAGCTTACGCAGATAGAAGTTATTATCTAGGCGATCCTGATTTTGTAAAAATACCTTTGAAAGCTTTAATGGCAGATGATTATTTGGAACAAAGAATGTCGAATTTTAGTTTTGAAAAAGCCACTTTATCATCGGAAATAAAAGAAGGAAAAGTGACGTATAATGAAAGTGCAGAGACGACACATTACTCAATTGTAGATCAGTATGGCAATGCTGTTTCGTCAACCACCACCCTAAATGATGGGTATGGATCTAAATATTATTGTGATGAATTAGGTTTTTTCCTAAATAACGAAATGGACGATTTCAGTGCCAAACCCGGTGAACCTAACATGTTTGGATTAGTGGGCAATGAGGCCAACAGTATTGCGCCACAAAAACGAATGTTGAGTTCCATGACTCCCACCATCGTAGAGAAAAACGGTAAATTATTTATGGTTGTAGGTTCTCCTGGTGGTTCAACAATCATTACGTCAGTATTGCAAACCATTTTAAATGTTTATAAATACAGTATGAGTATGCAGGAAGCGGTAAATGCGCCTCGTTTTCATCACCAATGGTTGCCGGATTTGATCACATTTGAACCCAACACTTTCGACACTAAAACATTTGCAACCTTAAAATCAAAAGGATATTTAATCAATGAAAAGACAACTCCTGTTATAGGTAAAGTGGATGCCATATTGGTTTTACCAAATAACAAAATGGAAGGTGGTGCTGATTTTAGAGGAGACGATAAAGCCGTAGGATTTTAATCCTTCTCCCCAAACTTCGGAAGCGCTCACGATGACGGAAAAAATTAATACTTATGAACTTTATACTTGCCTTAGAAAGCGCTTTTATAGCAAATAAAAATCCAAAAAACGCATTTGCGATGGCAAAATACATGAAGAACAACTTTACTTTTTTTGGGATAAAAACGGAAGAAAGAAGGCGTATTTTTAAGGAAATTTGGAAAGAAAACAAACAAGAAGTTTCAGCAAATACAGGCGCAATTGTATCAGAATTATATTCAAAAATAGAACGAGAATTTCATTATTGCGCGATTGAAATTTTGATAAAAGAAGGCAAAGGAAAATATAAAAAAGAAGATATTCAACTGATTGAAAAACTATTAATCAACAATTCTTGGTGGGACAGTGTCGATACGATTGCAAAGTACATTTTAGGTTAGTATTTAACGGAATTCCCATTAGAAACCAAAAAGGTAATAGAACGATTTTCAACATTAGAAAATATGTGGTTGAATCGAAGTGTAATTTTATTTCAATTGGGTTACAAACAAAAAACGAATGCTAATTTTTTATTTTCCGAATGTTTAAAGCATTCCCATTCTAAAGAATTTTTTATTTAAAAAGCAATCGGTTGGGCGTTACGAGAATATGCAAAAACAAGTCCTGAAGACGTTATAGCGTTTGTAAAATCCAATGATTTAAAAAAATTAAGTACAAAAGAAGCATTAAAAAATATGTGTTAGGATTAAAATAATAGTAGTTTTGTATCCCCTTTAAAAAACATCATGTTCAAAAAATATATTTCAAAACTAGAAACAGTAATTGCAATTGCGCAGTCTTTATTGACTCCAAAACAGTTTATATTTCTATCCGCCGTTTTAGTGGGTATTTCTTCTGCATTTGCTGTAATTGTGCTAAAAACATTTGCTCACTGGGTTTTTTCATTCGCGACTTACGTTAACGGAATCTTGAAATTAGGATTCATTAATAGTATTCTACCTATCATAGGTATCATATTGACTGTTTTAGTGGTTAAGAAAGTTTTAGGAGGGAAAATCCAAAAAGGCACTTCCCAAATTTTATACGCTGTCGCTAAAAAAGCAAGTATTATTCCCAAAAAACAAATGTACGCTCAAATCGTCACCAGTTCATTAACCGTTGGTTTAGGAGGTTCCGCTGGTTTAGAAAGTCCTATCGTGATTACTGGTGCAGCTTTTGGTTCGAATTACGCACAAAAATACAAGTTGAGTTACAAAGACCGAACTTTACTAATAGGATGCGGCGTTGCTGCCGGAATTGCCGCCGCTTTTAACGCCCCAATAGCAGGTGTTTTATTTGCCATTGAGGTATTGCTAGTAGATGTGAGTATTGCAGCCTTTACACCCATCATGATTGCGGCTGCAACAGGTGCTTTGGTCTCCGTAATTGCATTAGACGAGAAAATTTTGTTGTCCTTCAAACAACAACAAAGTTTTGATTATCATAACATTATTTATTATATTTTGTTAGGATTGTTAACAGGATTTATATCCATATACTATTCCCGTAATTTCCAGAAAGTAGAACATTTCTTTGCAAGACTAAAATTATCACCCTATAAAAAAGCATTATTTGGAGCTTCCATTTTAGCGGTACTTATTTTTATTTTTCCTACACTTTTTGGAGAAGGATATGAAAGTATTAAAACATTGTCCGAGAGTGATCCAGGAAAACTATTAGAAAACACGTTGTTTAGTGAGTTTAGAGACAACAGTTGGGCGCTATTACTTTTTGTAGGCAGCACAATGATGCTAAAGGTATTTGCCACAGGGATAACCCTAAGCAGCGGTGGAAACGGCGGTAACTTTGCTCCTTCCTTGTTTCTAGGATCTTATGTTGGATTTTTCTTTTCCAAATTTCTAAATTTAACCGGGCTCACCAACTTGCCAATCAGTAATTTTACTATGGTTGGTATGGCTGGAATCTTGAGTGGTTTGTTTCATGCTCCGTTGACTGCGATATTCTTAATAGCAGAAATAACTGGAGGTTATAACTTAATGATTCCCCTAATGATTGTGGCCTCTATTAGTTTTGCGATTTCAAAACGTTTCGAAAAACATTCAATGGATGTTAAAACGCTAGTGGAAAAAGGACATGCCTTTACTAGTAATAAAGACACCAATGTACTATCTACTTTAGAGACCAATTCCATCATACAAACTGATTTCTTAACAGTTACTCCTGATGAAAATTTAGAACGACTCGTAGATTTAATTTCCCATTCCAATCAAGTAATATTTGGTGTAGTTGATGTAAAACAAAACTTATTAGGAATCGTTCACTTTAATGATATTCGAGAAATAATATTTAATTCCTACCGCGTAAAATATACGTTGGTCAAAGAGATTATGCTTGCGCCTATTGAAATAATTTCACCTGATGACAGCATGGAAATAGTCATGAACAAGTTTGAGAAATCAAAAAAAGCATTTTTACCTGTTCTTAAAGAGGAAAAATACTATGGTTTTATTTCTAAATCTATAGCACTGGAGGCTTATAGAACAAAACTAAAATCAATGACGATTGAATAGTATAGCACGATACAAAAAGGAGAATGCTGCTTTAATAAATTTCTTTTGCTTTTAAAAGTAAATTTTAACAACCCATTGAAAAAAAAGCAGACCTATAAGCCGGATTCTGTTAACACTGAATTTATTTCAGCGTTACCTTATCATTTATCTAGATTACGCATTACTGCGTAACTCAAGCTATCTACCCTTCAGCAACGGACGAGAAGCCCTTAAATGCTGATATACTTGATATTTCACCGCATAGAGTTTACCTGGTTTCACTACAGCATTACCTGTACATACTTTCTGTTGCACTTGTCCTAATTCGCCGAGGCGAACCGACGGGCGTTACCCGCTATGCTTCCCTATGGTGTCCGGACTTTCCTCCCTCTTGATTACTCAAAACGGCGATAAGGCGGTCTGCGGTGCAAATTTACACTATTTAATTCTTTTTTTACATTTAAGATTCCTTACTTTAACATCCCTTTTACAATGAATTCATAATAAAACAGTTACCTTTAGTAAATAACTAAAAAATCTCTATTATGTCAAATATGTATCATTATGCCACCGTTTCTAAAGCCTTAGATGATTTGAATGAGATGGGATTTACCTTTGATTTTAATCTTCATGAGGAAGATATTGTAAAAAATCCAAGTCATTATGAAATTCAGCATATTTACCGTTACGAAGGAGACACCAATCCAGATGATGAGGCAACAGTTTATGGCATCAAATCTTCTTCAGGTAAAAAAGGAGTGTTTGTCGCCGGATATGCTGCAAATTCGGATAATGGTGCCGCAAGAGTTTTAATTGATCTGACCATCAAAGGAAGAAAATAATAAATCCTTTTAGCAAATGAATTAAAAAAATCAGAGTTGATAATCAATTTTTTTTAGAAGCTATTTCCAGCTATTCGTTACAATCTTATCCGCCGAACCCCGGCGCATAAGGATTTTCACTTCTATCTGGGCTAGGGAATTTGGGAAATAAAAACCATTCTGAAAATTATAAAATCTTTCAATCCTTAAATTTTTGCATCTTTAAATTAAAACCTATATTTGCTTTCGAATAAAATTTCTATGGAACAATTTGTTGTATCGGCCCGTAAATATCGTCCTCAAACATTTAAAGATGTTGTAGGACAAAAAGCCATTACTAATACTTTATTGAATGCCATAGAAAGCAATCACTTAGCTTCAGCATTGTTATTTACAGGACCTCGTGGCGTTGGAAAAACGACTTGCGCCCGTATTTTGGCTCGTAAAATTAACCAGCCAGGATACGATGATCCCACTGAAGATTTTGCCTTTAATGTTTTCGAATTAGATGCCGCTTCTAACAACTCCGTTGATGATATTAGGAATCTTATTGACCAAGTGCGGATTCCACCACAAACGGGACAATACAAAGTCTATATTATCGATGAGGTTCATATGTTGTCCTCGGCAGCTTTTAATGCTTTCCTAAAAACATTGGAAGAACCGCCAAAACATGCCATTTTTATTTTGGCAACGACCGAAAAACATAAAATTATTCCAACGATACTCTCTCGTTGTCAGATATTTGATTTCAAAAGAATTACCGTAAAAGATGCCAAAGAACATCTTGCCGAAGTAGCCACCAGTCAAGGAGTAGTTTTTGAAGATGACGCTTTGCACATTATTGCTCAAAAAGCTGATGGTGCCATGCGCGATGCTTTGTCTATTTTTGACCGAGTAGTTTCTTTTTGTGGAAAAGACTTAACACGTCAGGCCGTTACAGAGAATTTGAATGTGTTGGATTACGAAACGTACATCAACATCACCGACTTGCTTTTGGAAAACAAAATTCCAGATTTATTGTTGGCTTTCAACGAAATTCTAGCTAAAGGTTTTGATGCGCACCATTTTGTATCCGGATTGGCTTCTCATTTTAGAGATTTATTAGTTTCTAAAACACCTGCAACTTTAACTTTATTAGAAGTTGGGGAACAAGCGCAGCAAATGTATGGGGTGCAAGCACAAAAATGCAGTCAAGACTTCCTTTTGAAAGGAATCGAGATTGCAAATGATTGTGATTTAAAATACAAACTAAGTCAAAATCAACGACTTCTTGTTGAACTTTGCCTAATGCAACTGGCCTCTATCACTTATGATGGAGAAAAAAAAAAGTTGAGCAATATATAATTCCACCTACTTATTATAGAAAGAATGATTATTCAATAACGGTTCAACCGAAAATTGAAGATCCGAAACCTGCTTTACAAGTTGTTGAATCAGTTCTATCAAAAGAACTGAAAACGACAACTACTGTTCCGTCAATTCCAGTTCCTACTCCCGCAACAAAAAGTAGTATTCTACAATCCGAAGGACCAAAGGTTTCTGCGTTTTCATTATCGAGTATTCGTGCGAAGAAAGCATTGGAAGAAAGTAGTAAAGGAATAATAAAAGAAGTACTTCACTTACCCACGGAATCTTTCACCGAAACAGAAATGTTGTTGTATTGGAATAAATATGCGCAACGTTTAGGGGAGAAAGGCTATAAAATTATGGAATCCTTATTACTCATTAACGATCCTAAATTAAATGGAACTGCCATCACAATTGAATTACCAAATGAAGGATCAAAATTAGATTTTGAAAAAGAAATACATGGGCTTTTAGGTCATTTAAAAGGACATTTACACAATCATGATATTACAATTGAAGTGATGGTTAATGAAAGCGTAGAAAATAAAAGAAGTTTTAATGACCAGGACAGGTATAATAGATTTTTAGAAATAAATCCAAATATTGAACTATTACGTTCAACATTTGGATTAGATTTAGATGTATAATGGGATAGTTACAAATTATATTTTGTTGTAATACATCGCTTTTACAATACCATCTGAAAGTCCTATTTTAGGTACATAAATATTTCTTGCACCACTCCATTTCATAGCATTTAGATAGATTCGTGTTGCTGGAATAATTACATCGGCACGATCTGGATTCAACCCTAATTCGGATATTCTTTGCTCATAGGATAATGAATTTAAAAAAGCATATTGCGAATTCATATAAATATATGAAAGAGGTTTTTCCTGCAATTTGCCAGACATTTTAAATAACTTATTTATGTTTCCACCAGAACCTATCAGTGTGACTTCGTCGTATTCTTGTGTATTTATTTTAATCCATTTTTCAATTTCATCCCACACTACATCGCACACCATATCATTTAACAAACGCACCGTTCCTGCTTTGAAAGATCTAGAATTTATCATTTTACCATTAGAAAACAACGTAAATTCAGTACTTCCTCCACCAACATCAACAAAAAGATAGGTTTGATCAGTTTTCAACAAATGATGTAAATCAGTAGAAGCAATTATGGCTGCTTCTTTCTTACCATCAATAATTTCTATTTTTATATCTGCTTTCTTCTTTATTATTTCGACAACTTCTTTTCCGTTGTACGCTTCTCGCATCGCTGAGGTTGCAAAAGCCATGTAGCGTTCTACCTTATGCACCTTCATTAAAAGATTAAAAGCCTTCATGGCATCACACATTCTTTCAATATTCTCTTCCGAAATTTCTCCAACCGTAAATGCATCCTGCCCCAAACGAATGGGAACGCGAACCAGTGAACTTTTATTAAATTGAGGCTCTTTTCCTTCTTGTTCTACAATATTTGCAATTAACAAACGCATGGCATTGGAACCAATATCAATTGCTGCATATTTTTTTATTTTAATCATCTTCGTTTCAATTCGTTTATTTCCTACCTAAATTATTTTATTCACTCCTGAATCATTGCTTAAAAAAAGCTCTACCTACCCTTCCCTAAATAATTAAACTTTAGTTTCAATTTGGGACTCTACTTGGAGTTTTCTTTGATAATATTTATAGGTTTCTAATTGTGCTCTAAAAATAGGATTGTGATTGCGATATCGGTACTTATTATCTAATTTGTAAGAGTGAAAACGGGCTTTTACATTACCTTTCCAACCAATATCAAAATTATCAATTAGTTCGTTTTTTATACCTTGATCATAAATTGGGCATGTTACTTCAACCCGACCATCTAGATTTCTGGTCATGAAATCCGCTGATGAAATATACACTTCTGTTTGCCCCGCATTACCAAAAATATAAATTCTGGAATGTTCCAAATAATTATCTACAATACTAATTGCTTCAATATTATCACTCATTCCAGGAATTCCGGGAATCAACGAACAAATTCCTCTGACTTCAAGTTGAATTTTTACACCTGCTCTACTGGCTTCATATAATTTATCAATCATTGCAAAATCAGATAAGCTATTCATTTTTAGCTTAATATGTGTTTTCCTTCCTGCTAACGCGTGTGTAATTTCTCTGTCAATTAACTTGACAAATCTTGTTCTGGTATAATGCGGAGAAACGATAAGATGTTTGTAGCGATGTACTCTATAGTTGATATCAAAGAACTCAAATATCCTCATGATATCTTTTAGAATTTGTTGATGACTGGTAAAAAGGGTAACATCAGTGTACACTTTAGCGGTAGATTCGTTGAAATTTCCTGTAGAAATAAAACCATATCGCTTTATTTTGTCATTTTCGTATCTTTCAATAACGCATATTTTGCTATGTACTTTAAGCCCTTTTATTCCAAAAATAAGTTCAATACCTTCCAACTGCATTTGCTCTGCATAGGAAATATTAGAGGCCTCGTCAAAACGAGCTTGCAACTCAATTTGAACGGTAACTTTCTTACCATTTTTAGCCGCATTGATAAGAGAACTAATGATTTGAGAATTTTTTGCCAATCGGTACAAGGTAATTTTTATGGAAATTACTTTAGGATCCAACGCCGCTTCACGTAAAAACTTGGTCAAATAGGAAAAGGATTGATAAGGCGCATTCAATAAATAATCTTTTTCACTTATTTTTTCTAGCATACTCCCTTCCAAACTTAATCCTGGAATGGGTAATGGATCGTTAGTTTGGTATAATAAATCGTATCGACCTAGATTTGGAAAATCCATATAATCTCTTCTGTTGTGGTATCTTCCTCCTGGAATAATACTATCTGTAGAGACAATTTTCATTTTATCTAGAAAAAATTGCAAGGTATCTTCTTCAATGAGTTGGTCATAAATAAAACGAACCGGTTCTCCTATTCGTCGGTCTTTTACACTCAATGATATTTTTTCGATCATACTTTTACTCAAATCACTATCGATATCCAATTGCGCATCTCTCGTAATTTTTATCATGTGAGCAGAAACACTTTTGTAATCAAAAATATTGAAAATATTACTCAAATTATGTCTGATTACGTCATCCAAAAGTATAATATACTGTTTTTCATTATTGGATGGCAATACAACAAAACGATTAATTGTTTTAGGAATTTCGATTACTGCATAACGAACCTCTGAATTTTTATTCATAACTAATTTAATAGCTAAATACCCTGAAGTGTCTTTTAATACCGGGAATTCTGCCAAATCATTTAAGATAATGGTAACTAACTCAGGACTCACTTTTTGAATAAAAAAATCTTTTAGAAAAATTTCCTGTTCAAAAGTAATATCAGTTTCTGTTATAATAAATATATTTTTAGTCTCCAGTTCACTTTCAATAATATTTAAAATTCGTAAACTTTCTGATTGTTGTTGAATAACAATTTCAGTGATATCCTTAACTAATTGCTGTGCTGAAATCCCTCCTAAGTATTTTTCTCCAGAGATGCCAGTTAAACTTAATCGTCTAATAGCTGCAAAACGAACTCGAAAAAACTCATCTAAATTATTTGAAAAAATACCCAAAAAACGCAAACGATCTAATAATGGAACTGAATTATCGCCTGCTTCTTGTAATACACGTGCGTTGAAAGCCAACCAACTTTTTTCTCTATCAATATATTTATATTCTAATACTTTATTCATCTTAAATTTTTGGGGAATATTATTTTTTCAATTTTACCTTTCTTTATTTTTTTCCAATCCTCTGCTTCAAATTTTAAATGAACAAAACCTGAAGTTGGAACATTTTCGATATAAACATCCCCAAATTTATTAACAAAATCTGTAATTGCTCCATTATGTCCAAAAAGAATGACACTTTCATAAGAATTACTATAGGATTTGATCACTTTCTCTAAATCATTTTCATCAAATGTATAAAGATCATCTTTGTAAATGATACTTTCGATAGGATAGGCTAAATTTTGAGCAAAAATTAACGCTGTGTTTGTTGTTCTTTTTGCAGTACTGCTAAAAATTACATACGCTTTCGGAATTGAATCTTTAGCTTCGGACGATACTAGATGAGCATCTTTTACACCCTGACAAGTCAAACCGCGATCTTTATCATGTGTGGGGACTTCCCAACTTGATTTTGCATGGCGAACCAAAAATAAGTTTTTCATGAGTGGAAAATAATTTTGTTATCAACTACTAAAATTTATTAAATACAATTTACAAAACTAAAATTTATTATCCTTGTTTTTAACTTTTTATTCTGTAATAACGTATAAATGCTGTTTCTTAAAAATCTACTTTATTTAATTACAGCTATTATAATCTTCATGTAATTAATGTTAAAAACAAAAAAAATATACTAGCAAGTATATCTCTGTAATAGCGATTTTTACATATATTATATAATTTTTTAAGATTGAATTAACATAAAAATGTACTTAAACGACTTTTTGTGTTGTTTATAGAAAAAAAAGTTAACTCTAACTTTTTACATTTAATTTGGCTCCTTGAACGTCGCCCTGTTTAAAATAAAAATACAAATCTAATACTATCAACCTACATGATAAAAAAATACTTTACCTCAAAAAATTTCTACGTCGAATTTTGTAATTTCTTTGAAAACTCATTCGATCAAATTTTCAAAAAATTAGTTTTGTTGTGTTTCACTTTATTGACGACTTTACTAACCGCTCAAGTATCAAAATCGAATGATAAAACGCCGCAAGTGATGGAAGTAAAATCTTTGATTGCTGCAATGAAAAAATCTGAGCAAAATTTAAGATCAGCTAACTCGGAATCTAAACGTTTGGAGAATTTATTGAATGACGTTCAACAGACCATTTACTTTTATTCTGGAAAAGTTAAAAGTTATGGAAATAAACCAAATTCATTGTTTACAGATGCAAGTTCTTTGAGTTCAATTGCCTCGTCAAACATTAGCGTCGAAAATATTGAAATTTTAACTGTTAAAATTGATGACACCGCTGATTTGAATATTCCAATTGATTTATCAGTACTTTCTAACTTCTCAAAGTTAAATTACGTTTACATCTTGTCAAATATTAGTACCACTGACACTTCAATCATTAAGCTTATAAAAAACATAAATCCAGGATATACTGTTTTTTACAAAATAGACAAAAGCGAATAAAACTAGATTAGATAACAACCTACAATTATTATTATGAAAAAACTATACTCCAAATCTAAAATAGTTTATCCATTAAATCGAATTATTTTTACAGCAATCTTTTTTTTAGGACTTGCATTTTCTTTAAATGCTCAGGTAAAAGTTCCTTTTAAAGAACGAACTTCAACGTTTACACCACTAAAGAAAACGTATAATGTAAAAGGTGATTTCACCATGATTGGTAATACCAATCTAACATTACAAAATTACGCCGACAATGAAACCAATAATAACCCAATGGTTTATGTTGATATCGATAATGATTCAAATACTTGGAATTCATCTTCTTCAACATTATCATTACCTACAGATAATGGAGTTGCATCTTCATGTTCAAACATTGTTTATGCAGGATTATATTGGACAGGTAGAGCATCAGACAGTAATACAAGTGGTTATATTGTAACTGCAACTAAAGGCAATACCAATAGAGATTTCGACAAAAGAAACATTTCCCTAAAAGGGCCTGGAGAGTCCAATTATACTAATATAACTGCAAGTTCAATTGGAAATGTTAATGAAATTTACTACCCAACTACTTCAGATGGGTACATGTATTCTGCTTATGCAGAGGTTACACAATATGTCAAAGATCATGGAGTTGGAGAATATTTTGCTGCAGATATTGCTCTTAAACAAGGTAATGGCGGTGGAACTGGTTTTTATGGCGGTTGGGGATTAATTGTAATTTACGAAAATTCAAGCATGAAGAATCGTGATATCACTATTTTTGATGGTCATGCTTATGTTCAAGGTTCTACAACAATAAATCACCAGATTGATGTAACAGGTTTTAATGCTGTTCCTTCTGGAAATGTAGGAGTTAAACTTGGAATGATTGCAGGAGAAGGCGATAGAGGAATATCTGGGGATTATTTTCAGATACAAAAAAAGAACTCTACTGACTATGTAACTCTCAACCACAGCTCAAACTCCACAAACAATTTTTTCAATTCTTCGATACAGACCGGAGGGAATCAAAGGAATCCATCTTTACTGAATAATACGGGATTAGACATTAACATGTTTACCATTCCTAACACAGATAATTCAATAATCGGTAATAACCAGACATCAACAAAATTCAAATACGGTTCAACACAGGATACTTATGTAATTTTTGCAATAGCAATGGCCGTTGATGCTTATGTGCCAGATATAGAAGGTATTATCACTGCCACTAAAATCAATAACCTTCCTGTTTCAGGCACTAACCCGACAACCGCTTTACCTGGTGAAGAGTTAGAGTATAAAATTCAAATAAAAAATAGGGGTACTGAAGCCATAAACAATACAAAAGTTGTTATTCCAATACCTTACAATGTCACTTATGTTCCAAATAGTGCTTCTAAAATCATTAATTTCACCCCTAACCCTTCTCCTAATACTTTAACTTATGAACCTACAGTTGGAGCAAATGGTTCAATTGTTTGGGATTTTGGTACTTTACCGCTTCCTTCTAATGGCGATATCAATAGTGTATTAGCAGAACTTAGTTTTAAATTTAAAGTAACCGAAGATTGTACATTATTAAAAAATGCTAATTGTAATAATGTTGTTTCAGTAATAGGTTTTTTAAGCGGTGCCGGATCAGTATCTACAGTAAAAGTTATAGACAAATCTTTAATTCAAGGCTATACCTCAGGAGGTAATTGTCAAGGAACTGCCATTCCAACACCATACATAACAACAATTGATGCTGCAAATTATGTTAATGCAAATTGTCAAGCTACTCCACCAATCACTGCTTTTACATTTTGTAACGCTGGTAGTTCCATTCCAATTACCGCTGTAGCCGGAGCATTTCCAACTGGAGCAACATTTTACAACTCGTATCCAGTTGTAAGTGGAACAACAATTCAGTATACAATAAATAAACCATTTCCTGCAACTGTAGGGACTTCTACCTATTATGCTGTACCTCCGGGGGTAAGTAGTGGTTGCTATTTTCAATTTACTATTACAGTTTCAAGCATTACATCTCTACCTACTGTAACAGATGTAAAATATTGTATTGGAGAGAATACAGTACCTTTAAGTGCTACAGCAAGTAATCCTTCGTATAATTTATATTATTACACCAGTGAAACTTCATCAGCTCAAATGTCTATTACTCCTTCATCAACAACTGTTGGCGAAACCACATTCTATGTTGCAGAAGGTCAAACTAATTCTTGTATTGGTCCTAAAAAACCAATTAAAGTAACTATTTATCCAAAACCAATGGTTACTGCACCTGCAATCAAAACATTTGAAGGATGTGAAACGAGTGCAATAACAGGTTTAACATACAGCGAAACTGAGGTCAACATTACACTATCACAGTTTACAACGGCAGGAGGGACATTTACAAATAATAATTCTGTTGGAACATATTCTATTTCTTATCAGGATTCAAAAAATGGAGATTGTCCAATAGTAGTAGAAAGAGTATACAAAATCACAACAATTTGTGGTGCTACTGTAGCAAAACAAACTATTAAAATTCAAGATACTACCGCACCAGTTATCACAGGTACATTATCTGATTCAAATATAGAAGGCTGTTCCCTTGACGACCTTCCTCCTGCTTTAAAAACAGTAGCTACTTTAGAATCCTTAGGTTTATCAATTGGCGATAATTGCACAAGTGATTCAAACATCAGTGTTTCCAGTTCAGATGTTAGTAGTGGAAATTTACCTACTTTAATAACTAGAACTTATACAATATCTGACAAATGTAATAATCAAACTACATTAATTCAAAAGATTATAATAGATGATACTGTTGCTCCTGTTAAACCTGTTTTGGCAGATGTAACCGGAGAATGTGCTGCGACTGTAACTGCTCCAACAACTACGGATGTTTGTAGTGGAAATGCAATTGTTGGAACTACTTCTGATCCTTTATCTTATACCACTCAAGGAACCTACACTATCACTTGGACTTTTAATGATGGAAACGGAAATACAACGACCGCTACTCAAAAAGTAATTGTAAAAGATACTGTTGCGCCTGTTAAACCTGTTTTGGCAGATGTAACCGGAGAATGTGCTGCGACTGTTACTGCTCCAACAACTACAGATGTTTGTAGTGGAAATGCAATTGTTGGAACTACTTCTGATCCTTTAACTTATACCACTCAAGGAACCTACACCATCACTTGGACTTTTAATGA